>CAZTKV010000109.1:0-7548 GCA_964614285.1 uncultured Chitinophaga sp.
CAATACATCAGCTACCTGTTTACTTTTATACAGCAACTGCTTTTCATAAGGCAGCATCTGCCACTGGCAACCGCCGCATACGCCAAAATGAGAACAAAAGGGAGCAACTCTTTCACTGGAGTAGGAATGAAATTGAAGAGGAACTCCTTCCGCCCAATCTTTTTTATTTTTCAGCAGCCGAACATCCACTACATCTCCGGGCACTACATTTTCTATAAAGATCACTTTCCCGTCCACCCTTGCCAGGCTTTTGCCTTCGGCAGCGTAGTCTTCCACCCGTATTTTTTCGAGTACAATGTTTTTCTTTTTTTTTCTCACGGCGCAAATATACCATTAACCCCGCCTACCGGCAGACAGCCGCTAAAGGGGAAGAATAGCCTGAATAAAACCTGTAAATAAGGCAACGTTTTACCCTGCAAAATCCTCTTTATCGGAGTTTTCCGGCCACTGGCTTCAGCGGCTGCGGCTTTTTAAATAACTTTACGGGTTACCTGCTTTCCACATAGCAGGATTCTGACTTATGAAACGATTTCTGTTTTTTGCACTCCTTGGATTATCGCTGGCTACGCCTGCGCAAACTGGTTATGAGATTAAAGTAACATTTAAGCCTTTTAAGAACCAGTATATCTACCTGGGCCATTATTTTGGTAAAACATATCCCATTATTGATTCAGCTAAACTGGATGCTAACAGCCAGGCTGTCTTTAAAGGGAATAAAAAATTACCGGGTGGTATTTACCTGGTGGGTTATCCAAACAAAGCCGGTTTTTTTGAAATACTTGTGGATAAGCAGCAACAGTTTACCATTAAAGCAGATACAGCTACTTTGTCAAAGGGGGCACAGTTTGAAAATTCACCCGACAATGATCTTTTTATCAATTACCAGCAATTCATGGCTGCAAAAGGCAAAAGGATCAGCGAATTGCAGGCGCAATTAAAAACAGCAGGTAACAAAGCAGATTCCGCCCGGATCACAAACGAGCTGGCGAAAGAAGACAAAGCTGTTACTGCCAACCGGGAGGAGATAATCAAAAAAAATCCTTCTTCCTTACTTAGCACTTTACTGATTACGATGAGGGAACCCGAACTGACCGGTGCATTGAAGAACCCGGCCAATAAAGAGGATTCACTGACTGCCTATAATTACTACAAGGGCCATTATTGGGATGGTGTTAACTTTTGGGATGGCAGACTGGCGTACACTCCTTTTTTTGAAGAGAAGATTGATAAATATTTTAATCAACTGGTAGTGCCCAATCCTGATTCTGTGATAAAAGAAATTGACTGGATGCTTGGGTATGCCAGCATCAACGAAGAAATGAACAAGTTTTTACTGATAAAATTTGTGAACCGTTACCTGAACCAGAAATACATGTGGGAAGATGCTGTTTTTGTTCATTTATTTGAAAAATATTTTTCGCAGAAAACATATTCATGGCTGAATGAGGCAGGCAAAAAGACAATTACAGACAGGGCATACAGCCTGATGGCGAATATACTGGGTACTCCTGCTTCTGATATCGAACTTCCCGATCCTAAAGGCACTCCAGTTTCATTATATGCCTTGCAAGCCAATTACACTATTGTGGCTTTTTGGGATCCTACCTGCGGACATTGTAAGGAAGTATTGCCCAAACTGGATTCTTTTTACCAGGCCAAATGGAAGGCCGATGGGTTAAAGTTATATGCGGTGGCAAAAGAAACTGACGGAACCAAAAAGGACTGGCTTGGTTTTATTGCAGACAACAAGCTGCAGGAATGGAGCCATGTTTATTATTCCAAAGAAGCGGATAAAGCCAGGACAGACAATGGTATTCCGGGCTATTCGCAATTGTATGATGTGCAATCTTTCCCTACTTTATATTTGCTGGACAAAGAAAAGCGGATCATTGCTAAAAAGCTGACATATCAGCAGCTCGATGAAATAGTACAGTTAAAAAAGAAAGGACAATAGAAGAGTATTAAACTAAATCCGGTATGAACAGAAAAAACCTTTTCCTGCTAGCTGCTTTTTGCGGCAGTATCACCACCATTTCAGCCCAGACATTATTTACATACGGTAAGTATACGGCAGATGCCAAAGATTTTCTAAGGGCTTATAATAAAAACAATAGTGCCGTTACCGCCAACAAAGCAAAATCCGTCAGCGATTATCTTGATTTGTATGTCAAATCAAAATTAAAAGTGCAGGAAGCTTATGACAGGAGATATGATACACTTGCGCATATCAGGATGGAAGTAGAAAACCTGCGGGCACAGATTGCAGAAAACTATATGACCGATCCCGAGATCATGAACCGGCTGGAAAAGGAAGCTTTTCTGCGCAGCCAGAAAGATATCCGGGTGGCGCATATTTTCATTGCCTTTAAAAATGCTTCAGGCTTTGTTGATACAGCAGCAGCACAAAAGAAAAGGGATGAACTCTTGCAAAAACTTTTGAAAGGGGAAGATTTTTTACAACTGGCAAAGCAGTTTTCAGATGACCCGGCAGCTAAAACCAACAACGGAGAGTTGGGATATATTACCGTATTCACTTTGCCTTATGAATTTGAAAATGCGGTTTATACAACTGCAACGGGTAAGTATTCAGCACCAATTCGTTCTAAAATTGGGTACCATCTTTTTAAAAATCTTGGTGAAAGAAAAGCTGTAGGAAAAATGAGGGCCCAGCAAATCTTACTGGCTTATCCACCTGATGCGGATGATATGGTAAAAAAACAACTGGCTCGTCTGGCGGATTCGCTATACAAAAGACTACAGGCAGGAGATGATTTCGGGATACTGGCAAAAACATTCAGCAACGATTACATCAGTGCAGCCAGTAATGGTACGATGCCTGATATTGGCGTGGGACAATATGACCCGGCTTTCGAAAAAGCATTATGGTCTTTAACTAAAGACGGAGCTTATAGTAAACCATTCCCGACTTCGCATGGATGGCATATAGTAAAAAGAGTTGCCGTAAAGCCGGTAATTACCGATGCAGAGAATAAAGACTTCAAACAGGAACTGCAGCAAAAAATAAGAGCTGATATTCGCTGGAAGGCCTCAAAAGATTTTGTTTATAACCAGGTAAGGGAGAAAGCAGGGGTAAAAATATTTCCTTACAATGATGATGCGTTGTGGGCAATGGCCGACAGTTTGCTCGATCGAAGGCCAATGAGAGAAATCGGAAAAACCATCAATTCTTCCACCACATTATTTTCTATAGGAAATGAGCTGTATGATGCAGCCGCATGGATAAAATATGCTGCCCTCTACCGTTTCCGGCAAGATGGTACCGGTGCTAAACCGCATAGCCAGGTAAGAGAAGAATGGATACAGTATTCCATGACGGAATACTATAAAAAACACCTCGAAGATTTTAATGATGAGTTTCGTTACCAGATGGCAGAGTTTAAAGACGGTAATCTATTTTTCGAAATCATGCAGCAGGAAGTGTGGAATAAAGCACAGGCTGATACTGTTGCTTTGCTGGCATTGTACAACAAAAATAAAAAAGAGTATACCTGGAAGCAAAGTGCTGATGTGGTGATCTTCTTCTGCTCCGACCAGTCGATCGCCAAAACGGTGTATGAAAAAATAAAGGCGAATCCTGCTGACTGGAAAAAAGTAGTGGATATGTATTCTGAAAAAGTACTGGCCGATTCGTCCCGGTATGAATGGAGCCAGATACCTAATTTGAATAGAATGGTACCTAAAGCCGGTATGCTGACCACCCCGGTGTTGAATAATACAGACAATACAGCATCCTTTGCTTATATCGTTAACTCATATCCGCAACCTTCGCCCCGCAGTTTTAACGAGGCAAAGGGGTTAGTGATAAATGATTACCAGGTTGAACTGGAAAAGCAATGGGATGAAACACTAAGAAAAAAATATCCTGTGGTGATTGATCAGAAAGTATTGAATGAGATATCTAAATAGATCAGTTTAGTATTAAAGGGTTCTGATGTTTGAGCAGAATCTTTTTATAATTCCTTCACCACATTGGCCACAACCAGCGGTCTGCCAAGCGTATAGTAGTGTAAAACAGGAACACCTGCTTTTTTTAATTCTTTTGATTGCATTAGCAGCCATTCTGTACCCACTTTTTCTACGTCTTCATCTGTTTTGCAGCGAAGTATCTCGTTAGAAAGATCAGTAGGCAGATCAATATGAAAGGTCTTGGGTAAAACGGTCAGTTGCTTTTTAGAATAAATAGGTTTTAATCCCGGAATGATAGGGACGGTGATGCCAATATCCCGGCAGGCTTTTACAAATGCATGGAATTTGGCATTATCAAAGAACATCTGGGTAATGATATAGTCGGCGCCTAATTCGATTTTTTGTTTCAGGTACTGCAGATCGGTTTCCATGTTTGGCGATTCAAAATGTTTTTCCGGGTAGCCGGCCACGCCTATGCAAAATTCTGTTTTATGTGTTCCTTTTAATTCATCCTCAAGGTAAATACCCGCATTCAGGTTTACCACCTGTTTTAGCAGGTCGCTGGCATATTTATGGCCACCAGGCTCCGGTTCAAAAGCGGTTTCGTTTTTGGCAGCATCCCCCCGCAGTACCAGTACATTATCGATCCCCAGGTAGCGGAGATTGATCAGCGCATCTTCTGTTTCATTGATACTAAACCCCCCACAGATAAGATGAGGTACGGTATCTACATTGTATTTGTTCATAATAGCGGCACAGATACTTTCAGTACCCGGCCTTTTCCTCACCACTACTTTTTCAAAACTTCCATCCACCCTTTTTTTAAAAACATGCTCACTCCGGTGATAAGTGACATTTATAAAAGAGGGCTTGAACTCCATCAGCGGATCAAGATGCTTGTATAAGGCTTCAATACCCTTTCCTTTCAAAGGAGGTAATACTTCAAATGAAATGAGGGTACTTTTAGCCTGGGCAATATGGTCAGTTACTTTCATAAGGTTGCAAAACTAATATAGCTGTACCATATAGTAATGAAATCTTAAAATACAATTGAATCAGGCCTCAAGCCTTATTTTTGCCATATGTCCATTACCATCCGCACACAAGACCTGGTAAAGAAGTATGGCAGCCGAACGGTTGTTAACCATGTTTCATTTAATGTAAAGCAAGGGGAGATCGTAGGGCTTCTGGGCCCGAATGGAGCAGGAAAAACGACCTCATTTTACCAGGTGGTGGGGTTGGTAAAACCAGATGAAGGAAGAGTTTTTTTGAATGAACAGGATATTACGTCGTTGCCGATGTACAAAAGGGCACAAATGGGTATTGGCTACCTGCCGCAGGAAGCATCAGTTTTTCGTAAACTCAGTGTAGAAGATAATATAGCAGCTATACTGGAAATGACTAAGCTCAGCCGGCAGCAGCAAAAGGACAAACTTGAATCATTGCTGAATGAATTCCGCCTGCAACATGTACGCAAAAGTAATGGGGATGTATTGAGCGGTGGAGAAAGAAGACGCACAGAGATTGCCCGGGCTCTTTCGGTAGACCCCAAATTTATTTTGCTGGATGAACCTTTTGCCGGCATCGACCCGATAGCAGTGGAAGATATACAAGCCATAGTAGCTAAGCTGAAGTATAAAAACATAGGTATCCTGATCACTGATCATAATGTAACAGAAACTCTTTCTATCTGCGACAGGGCCTACCTGCTGATCGAAGGGAAAATTTTTAAACATGGTACTGCTGAAGAACTGGCGGATGATGAGCAGGTAAGAAAACTATACCTGGGGAGAAACTTTGAACTGAAAAGAAAGGATTGGCTTCATGAAGAAGCGATAAATTCAATAGAAAAACAAAAAGAGGAATAAAATTATTTATATAGGCTCTTCATGTCTTTCAAAGTAATAGCTTTTGATGCCGATGACACCTTGTGGGTGAATGAACCTTATTTCCGGGAGGCAGAAGAGAAATTTTGTTCCTTGCTGGAAGATTATTTACCACATCACAGCATCTCTCAGGAATTGTTTAAAACAGAAATGCAGAATCTTGCTCTATACGGTTATGGAATAAAAGGATTTATGCTTTCTATGATCGAAACTGCTATGAGAGTTTCAAATAATACGGTTCCGCAGAGTATTATCGAAAAGGCAATTCAGTATGGGAAAGACCTGTTGGGAAAACCCATTGAGATTCTGGATGGAATGGAAGAGGCGTTACACCTGCTAAAGAAGAAATACCGGTTAGTCGTAGCTACAAAAGGGGATCTGCTTGACCAGGAGAGAAAACTTAAAAAATCAGGACTGGAGCATTATTTTCATCATATTGAGATCATGAGTGATAAACAGGAAGCGGATTATCATAAACTGATCCGTCACCTTGATATAAATCCAGGAGAATTTTTAATGATCGGTAATTCTCTCAAATCAGATATCATGCCGGTGCTGGCTATTGGTGGTCATGCGGTGCATATTCCTTACCATATCACCTGGGTGCATGAAAAAACAGAACAAACAATAGAGCATATTAATTTTCGCCGGGCAGAAACAATAAAAGATATCCTGCCGGATTTACTTTCCTGATAATTTCCATTTATTTTGTTGTTCTTTTCAATCTGTTATGGATTATCAAAAACTGCCAAAAATAGAATTACACCTTCATCTCGACTGCAGCCTTAGCTACAAAGTGGTGCAGCAGCTTGATCCTGCCATTACTTTTGAAGAATACCAGCAGTCTTTTATTGCCCCGCCCAGGTGCACCGACCTTGCTGATTATATTACCCGTGCAGTGAAGGGCTTTGAGCTGATGCAGACGAAAGAACAATTGCGGCTGGTTACATTAGATCTTTTTGATCAGCTGAAAGCTGATAATGTGATCTATGCAGAGATACGGTTTGCGCCGCTGTTGCATATTGCAAAAGGGTTAACACCAACAGAAGTAGTACGGGCAGTTAATGAGGCAGTTGCAGAAGGTATTCAGCTTACCGGCGTACAGGCTGGTATCATCTTATGTACACTCAGGCATTATTATGAAGAGCAGAGCATGGAAACTGTTGAGCTGGTAAAACAATTTAAAGGGACTCATGTAGTGGCATTTGATATTGCCGGCGATGAAGCCGGCTTCCCTATTGACAGTCATGTGCAGTCATTTCAATTTGCCATTGAAAATAGTATTCCCTGCACAGCGCATGCCGGTGAAGCCAAAGGGCCTGAAAGTGTATGGGAAACGTTACAGCATTTTCATCCTTCCAGGATCGGCCATGGGGTAAGGAGCGCAGAAGATGAAAAATTGCTTGATTTTCTGAAAAATAAAAATATACACCTGGAAGTTTGCCCTACCAGTAATATACAAACCAATATTTACGATTCGATAAAGCAACATTCAGCAGATAAGATATACCGGCATGGCGTATCTATGAGTATCAATACTGATGCAAGAACTGTAACTCCCACCACTTTGTCCCGTGAATATTCAATACTGGAGGAAACATTTAACTGGAACAAGGAACACTATTTAAAGTGTAGTATGGAAGCAGTGACACATTGTTTCGCCGGCAACCAGTTAAAAGAAGAGTTGCGCAGTAAGATCAGGACTGCTTATGAACTCCTTTAAAACTTACTTTGA
>CAZTKV010000109.1:7648-8778 GCA_964614285.1 uncultured Chitinophaga sp.
AGCAGTGGTACCACCAGTGATAAGAGTAAATTTATTCCGATTAGTGAGGAAAGTCTGCAGGATGGCCATTATAAAGCCTCAAAGGATGTACTCTCTCTGTATTATCAATACAACCCGGATTCAGAATTACTGACCGGAAAAGGATTAGTATTAGGCGGCAGTCATAACATTAATCCTATGAATAACGATGCACAATATGGCGATCTCAGTGCTGTATTGTTACAGAATTCACCTTTCTGGGGTCACTGGCTTCGTACACCTGATCTTAGTGTGGCGCTGATGGATGAATGGGAAAACAAGATTGAAAAACTGGCAGAAAATACCATAAAGGAAAATGTGACTTCGATATCCGGTGTACCAACCTGGACACTGGTCCTGTTTAAAAGAATACTGGAAATAACAGGAAAAAAGAACATAAGTGAAGTGTGGCCTTCATTAGAACTATACATGCATGGCGGTGTTTCCTTTACCCCTTACAAAGAGCAGTTCCAAAGACTAATCGGAAAGAATATCAATTACCTGGAGATGTATAATGCCAGCGAGGGTTTTTTTGCAGCACAGGATGTACCCGGGCAAGAAGGGATGTTGTTATTTACAGACCATGGAATTTTCATGGAGTTTATGCCGGTCAGTGAGTATGGAAAGAAAAAACCACAAACAATAGGGCTACAGGATGTGGAGATAGGTAAAAATTATGCCCTTGTTATCAGTACTAACGGCGGACTATGGAGATACCTTGTTGGTGATACAATTCAATTCACCTGCCTGAAGCCCTACCGTGTGAAAGTATCCGGCCGGCTAAAGCATTACATAAATGCATTTGGAGAGGAAGTAATTGTTGATAATACTGATAAAGCTATTGCCATTGCATCAGAGAAAACGGGGGTTGTAGTGAATGATTATACTGCGGCGCCTGTTTATTTTTCTGCAAACTCCAACGGGGCTCATGAGTGGCTGATTGAATTTGAAAATGAACCTGCCAGCCTTGAGCAATTTGTTAAGGAGCTCGACACGGCGCTAAAAAGTATCAACAGCGATTATGAGGCCAAAAGACATAAAGACATTGCATTAGGATCACCGGTTGTGCATTCCCTGCGCAAAGGAATATTTGCGGAATGGTTACGCAGCAA
>CAZTKV010000110.1:0-7219 GCA_964614285.1 uncultured Chitinophaga sp.
TCAAATTTTGCCTTTAATACTCTTGCTACCGCCTCATTAATCCTGTTACTATCAATACTTTTATCCAGGAAAGGCGGAATAAACAATTGATGGTGCTTGTACTCTGTTTGAAAAATAACATCCAGCCCGTTACTGATTGCATGTTGCCCGCTGGCTGGATAGTCTTTTGCAGTGTTATGTAATACCACTTCTCCACCAACCGCATTGGCATCGGAGATCACAAAACCTTCGAAGCCCCATTGTTTTTTTAATTTCTCCTGTAATAACCAGCTGTTCGCCGAACAGGCAATACCGTCTAATGAATTATAGGACGTCATTACGGATCGGGAGCCTCCTTTATCAAAACAGGCCTTGAAAGGAGCGAAATATATTTCTTCCAGCAATCTTTCATTAATATGCACAGGATAACTATCCCGGCCACCATCACCCACATTGGCAATAAAATGTTTGGGAGTGGTGATTATTCCTTTCTTTTCAAATGCACTGACAAAAGCCACTCCCATTGCCGAAGTGAGAAACGGATCTTCCCCATAGGTTTCTTCTGTTCTGCCCCAGCGAACATCAGAAGCAATATTTACGACAGGGGAAAGTATTTGCCGGATGCCCCTTCTTTTCGCTTCATCGGCAATCACATTTGCCACTTTGTTCATAAGTGCCGTATCCCATGTAGCAGCCAGGGCAATGGCCTGCGGAAAAACAGTAGCTCCTTCTCTTACCAAACCATGCAGGGCTTCATCAAACGGAATGATGGGAATGCCCAATCTTGTTTTTTCTATAAAATATTTTTGAATAGCGTTTATTTTCAATGCCAATGCTTCGGCATTTTCATTTGTGCCATAGTTCATCATTTGTCCTGTGGCATCGCCTTTTGCTGCTGCACTTACCTGGAAACCCAAAAGTCCGCTCTTATATTGATCGGGCTTTGCATTATCGAGGTCGCCGGGAATCATAAACAATTGCCAGAATTTTTCTTCGGCGGTCATTCTGCTGAGCAGGTCCTGCACCCTTTTTTCTATTGGTTGCAATTTATCCTTGTATAGGGGCCTTGTTTGAGAGAAGCTGATTTGACAGCAAATGAACAGGAAGAAAACAAGAAGGTTTCTTTTAACCATACTTCAAGATAGTTTGGAAAAGAAGGTAAACAAAAAAGCCTAAACGGACTCGTTCAGGCTTTTCTGCTTTAGGGTGGTGTGGGGCGGGATCGAACCGCCGACACAAGGATTTTCAGTCCTTTGCTCTACCGACTGAGCTACCGCACCATTCCTGAAACACATCGACTCCGGTAAGTGGAAGCCTATCCTTCGTTTTTGTGCTTCGGGGCTGCAAATATAGAGGGAATTCACAAAAAATCCACACTAAACGGCATTTATGTTTATGCCTACATCCCGTATTCGCTCAAAAACTTGATCCGCATGATTTTCAGTTGCTCCCAGTTGAAGTTGTAATCTGAAAGTTCTTCCTGTGCCACCTGTAAAGAAGAGGTTTCGCAGCCTTTGAAGTACTCGATTATTTCATCCTGATCGTCCTCGTCCAGCATTTCATCAATGGCATAATCCAGGTTGAGCTTGGTGCCGCTGGCAGCAATGGTTTCCATTTCTTCCAGCATCTCATCCATTCTCCATCCCTTATTCTTGGCTATCGTTTCCAGCGAAACTTTTTTATCCGTGTTCTGAATGATATAAACTTTATTACCGCTCTTATTTACCACACTCTTCATTACAAAATCATCCGGTCGCTCAATATTATTTTCCTCTACATACTTTGCAATCAGTTCAACAAAGGGCCGGCCGTATTTTATTGCCTTCCCTTTACTTACTCCCTGGCATTTCTCCAGTCCTTCCATGGTAATTGGGTAGAACGTGGCCATATCCTGCAATGACGATTCAAGGAAAATAACAAATGGAGGGAGGTTTTTTTTCTTCGCTTCTTTCTGGCGAAGTTCCAGAAGCATCGACATTAACTTTTCATCTGCCGCAGCGCCTACAGTAGCTTCTGTGCCTTCTTCATCATCTGCATTGGCATCATCATATAGTTTATTTAATACTATCTGGAATGATTTCGGTTTTTTCAAAAAAACTTCTGCCTTTTTGGTAAACTTCAATACTCCATATTCTTCGATATCCTTTGTCAGCAACCCTTCCAGTATCATTTGCCTGATCAGCGAGTTCCAGAAGTGAGCATCCCTGTCATTGCCACTGGCAAAAGCCTCCAGGCTATCGTGGCGGAACATTTGTATCTGCGGCGTCAGTTTCCCGCTGATAATCTGTACCACATAGTCGGTAGCAAATCTTTCATCCAGTGCCTTGATCGCTTTTAATACAATTACAGCCTCGTCTTTTGCTTCCAGTCTTTCCTTCGGATGTTTACAATTATCGCATTGCCCGCAATTTTCTTTTTCATACTCCTCGCCAAAATAACTCATGAGTATTTTCCGCCGGCAAACCCCTGTTTCGGCAAAGGCAACTGTTTCATTAATCAGTTGTGCGCCAACTTCTCTTTCACTAAGCGGTTTATCCCTCATCAGGTGTTCAAGCTTACTTACATCCTTATGTGAATAATAAAGAACACACTTGCCTTCCAGTCCATCACGGCCGGCACGGCCGGTTTCCTGGTAATAATTTTCTATAGATTTTGGAATATTATAATGAATGACAAACCGGATATCGGGTTTATCAATACCCATGCCGAAGGCAATGGTGGCGCAGATCACCTGCACCTCTTCTCCTAAAAACAAATCCTGCCTTTCTGCTCGTAGTTTACTATCGAGCCCGGCATGGTAGGCAACAGCTTTGATGCCATTTGCCATCAGAATATCTGCTAATTCCTCTGTCGTCTTCCTGTTGAGAGTATATATGATGCCGCTTTTATTTTTCATCCCTTTAATAAAGCGGACAATGTTCTCATCTGTTTGCGCCTTTTTGATCTTGGGCAATACTTCATAATAAAGATTGGCCCGGTTGAAAGAAGAAATAAAAATATTGGGTTCTCTCAGATCCAGGTTTTTTACAATATCGCTTTGCACTTTGGGTGTGGCTGTTGCCGTGAGAGCAATCACCGGTGCCTCCGGATTTATTTGTATCATCATTTCACGGAGACGGCGATATTCCGGCCGGAAATCATGTCCCCACTCTGAAATACAGTGTGCTTCATCAACAGCGAAGAAAGAGATCTTTAAATCAGAGAAGAATTCAAGATTTTCTTGTTTGGTCAATGTTTCCGGGGCCACATATAGCATTTTTGTTTTGCCGCTCAGTAAATCATCATGCACTTCTTTTATCTCTTTTTTATTTAAAGTGGAATTAAGGAAGTGGGCCACTTCGTCATTACTACTATAGCCCCGCACCAGGTCAACCTGGTTTTTCATCAACGCTATCAGTGGAGAAACGATGATGGCAACCCCTTCGCTGACCATAGCCGGCAGTTGGTAACACAGGCTTTTCCCCCCGCCCGTTGGCATAATTACAAACGTATCATGCCCTGCCAACAATGATTCTATTGCTTTTTCCTGTGTGCCTTTGAATTTGTCAAACCCAAAATACTCCTGCAATGCTTTGTGCAGATCAAATCTTTTTTTCGCAGGAGCCGCTTCCTTTGTCTTCGCCGTCTTTTTAGCTGCGGCTTTCTTAACAGTTGTTCCCATTGCTCATGTTTTTCTTCATAGGAGTCCTTCCGGACATATTGCAATTAATTATTAAATGCAGATTTATTTAAGATACTCCTTTTTGTCCGAACGGTGTTGCCGCCGAATCAATTTTTTTTCACAGGCCTCCTGTTTATAATCAGGAAACAGGTAGTTTGTTTCTTTGTTTTTCTTAATGACCGGGGTGTCAGCGGTTAGTGATTACTAAACCGGGCAGGGGTTCCTGTCGCACAACTTCTTCCACCGTTTAAGAGCCTGCCTTTCGGCAGGCAGGGACGACAAATTTACGCATGTTTACCGGTCTTTCAGGCCACGAAGCGTTAAAATTGAAGCACAACGATTGCACAACAAGGACTTCATAGTAAAAGCTCTAATTTTGGCGTTTCAATTATGGCTGTATCAATAAAACAGGTGGCTCTAAAAACCATTGAGTTGGAAGCTAATTCAATAGCTGGTCTTGCTTCTTATATTAATGACGACTTTGAAAAGGCGGTAGCGGCTATTTCGTCTGCTAAGGGGCGGATTGTTGTAAGCGGTATTGGCAAAAGTGCTGTTATTGCACAAAAGATAGTTGCCACATTTAATTCTACGGGCACTCCTTCCATTTTTATGCACGCCGCTGATGCAATTCACGGTGATTTGGGCATAGTACAACAGGATGATGTGGTTATAGTAATCAGTAAAAGTGGTGAAAGTCCTGAAATAAAGGTGCTGATCCCGCTGATCAGGAATTTCGGTAACATATTAATAGCCATGGTCGGCAATACTGAGTCATACTTAGCCCGCCATGCTTCTATTATTTTGAATACAACAGTAGAGCAGGAAGCCTGTCCTAACAACCTGGCCCCTACATCCAGCACCACTGCACAGTTGGTAATGGGTGATGCGCTGGCTATCTGTCTTATGCAACTGAATGGATTTCAATCAGAAGATTTTGCAAAGTTTCACCCCGGGGGTTCTTTAGGAAAAAAACTGTACCTGAGGGTAGCCGACCTGTATGCAGATAATGAAAGGCCTAAAGTATTAGCCGGTGAATCGTTAAAAGAGGTTATTGTTGAAATGACAGCAAAAAGGTTGGGAATTACTGCTGTTGTTGATACTGACGACAGCTTGCTGGGAATCATCACCGATGGGGACCTGCGGCGGATGCTGGAAAAAAGTATTGCGATTGATACCATCAGGGCGGGTGATATAATGACGGCGAATCCCAAAACGATTGGCCCTGATGAACTGGCTGTTGGTGCGCTGGATATGTTGCGAAAAAATGAAATATCACAATTGGCCGTAACAGAGAAAGGAAAATACCTGGGTATTATACATTTGCATGATCTGATAAGAGAAGGATTAATATAACCGGCTATCTGCGCTGGAAGCATTCCATCGCTTTTCGCCATTCACTTTCATTACATGAACAAACATCATTACGTTGCGATTATGGCCGGGGGAATCGGAAGTCGTTTCTGGCCAATGAGCCGTACTAATTTTCCCAAGCAGTTTTTAGATATCCTGGGCACCGGCAAGACATTGATCCAGCAAACTTTTGAGCGCTATGCAAAACTGGTTCCTGCCGAAAATATTTACATCGTAACGGCTGAAGAGTATACCGGCATTGTAAAAAAACAAATCCCTGATATCCCGGACGAAAATATTTTATCTGAACCTTCCCGCAAAAGCACAGCACCCTGCATCGCCTATATTGCCTTCAAGCTATTAAAAAAAGATCCGAAGGCCCTGATGATAGCTGCTCCTGCCGACAATCTTATTCTTGAAACAGATGAGTTTGTCAAAACCGCTAAAAAAGCATTTGATTTTGTTGATCATATCAACGCATTGGTAACAATTGGCGTAAAACCAACTTATCCAAATACGGGTTACGGCTATATTCAACATGATACTGCCGAAGCAGCGCCGGATGTGTACAAGGTGAAAACCTTTACAGAAAAGCCCAATGTAGAGCTGGCAAAAGCGTTCATCTCCAGTGGCGATTTTTTATGGAATGCGGGCATATTTACCTGGAAAGTGAAAAATGTTTTAGCCGCTTTTGAAAAATACCTGCCAGAGGTATACGAGGTTTTTGCTGCTGAAAAAGATAAGTTCAATACGAGTAAAGAAAAGGAAGCCATTGAAAGCATTTACCCTCAATGCACCAATATATCAATTGATTTTGGTGTGATGGAAAAAGCAGAAAATGTGTATGTTATCCCGGCTACATTTTCCTGGAGCGATCTCGGCACCTGGCACAGCGCCTGGGAAAACATGGAAAAAGATTACTGGGGCAATGCGGTAGCCGGTAAGAAAGTAATGGTAGTGGACGCCAAGAACTGTATGATCCATGTTCCGGATAACAAACTGGTTGTACTACAGGGGCTTGACGAATATATTGTGGTAGACACAAAGGATGTTTTACTTGTTTGTAAAAAAGATAAAGAACAGGAAATAAAAGAGTATGTCGCAGAAGTAAAGAGAAATATGGGAGATAAATATCTATAGTTCACCCTCTTCTATAATTACCAGAAAGTAGTAGCCCCGGTTTGTCCGGGGTTTTTTACTTTTAAGAAAATAAACCATCCTCCATGTTCCCGGTTAATAATATTCTCTTCCTGGATATAGAAACGGTTCCCCAACAGCCCTCCTACAAGGAACTTCCCGATGAGTGGAAAAAACTCTGGGAATTAAAAGCACAATATCTTATCCGAAATAAAGAGGACGAAACCTGTGAGTCGATTTATCCCCGTGCAGGAATTTATGCAGAGTTTGGAAAGATCATCTGCATCAGCTGTGGTTTTATCCAGGGAGCAGGCGCTGCAAAAAAAATTATTCTGAAATCTTTTGCCGGGGATGATGAAAAGAAATTATTGTATGAGTTTGCAGAGATGTTGAAAAAATGGGCTGCAGACGGAAGCAAGTTTCTGTGTGCTCACAATGGTAAAGAGTTTGATTTTCCTTATTTGTGCCGGCGGATGGTGGTTAATCAGATTCCCATTCCTTCAATTCTGAATATATCCGGTAAGAAACCGTGGGAGGTGAATCACCTTGACACAATGGATCTCTGGAAGTTTGGTGATTTTAAAAGTTATACTTCTTTAAACCTGCTGGCACATACGCTGGGAATACAAACTCCGAAAGATGATATTGACGGAAGTGTGGTATGGGAAGTGTACTGGAAAGAAAAGAACCTTCAACGTATCATAACTTATTGTCAGAAAGATGTGGTTACTGTGGCGCAGATATTATTAAGAATGGATGGCGAATTACTGATCAAAGAAGAAAACATAGAAATAAAACCATAATGGAAAGAATAAACTATTCCTCCGGCGCTAAATGGGAAGATATCGTTGGTTATAGCCGGGCCGTTAAAATAGGCAATATCATTGAAGTAACCGGTACTGTGGCTGTTGATGAAAACAGCTTACTCATCGGAAAAAATGATGCCTATGCACAAACAAAATACATCATTGAAAAAATTGAACGGGTTTTACAAAAGGCCGGTTCTTCTTTAAAAGATGTGGTAAGAACAAGAATGTTTGTTACGGATATTACCCGCTGGGAAGAATATGGAAAAGCTCATGGTGAATTCTT
>CAZTKV010000110.1:7319-8578 GCA_964614285.1 uncultured Chitinophaga sp.
ATTGTGGTGGATGGTTCTGTTTCCACCAAACAACTCAAAGAATGGATTGATCATTCTTATGAACTGGTGGTTGGTAAAAAGAAAAACTGATCCTCCTCTTGGTTTCATTTACTAATTTGCACATTATCTCATTTTCAAATTGCTCCTTTGCAGCTCCCATCCAAACTCCCCAACGCCGGCACCAGCATTTTTACCGTGATGAGTGCTTTAGCCAGTGAATACAAAGCCATAAACCTTGGCCAGGGCTTTCCCGATTTTCCCATGAATCATGAGCTGACCGACCTTGTCAACTGGGCAATGAAAAATAATTTTAACCAGTATTCCCCTATGCCGGGATGGTTGCCGCTTCGGGAAGCGATCGCAGAGAAGATTGAAAGCCTGTATCATAGTAAAATAGACCCGGAGACAGAGATCACCATTACTCCGGGTGGTACTTATGCAATTTATTCTGCCTTCACCACTATTCTTCAGCCCGGTGATGAAGTGATCGTCTTTGAACCGGCCTATGATAGTTATATCCCCAATATTGAGATAAATGGGGCAAAAGCTGTTACCATCAACCTTGTTTATCCCGATTATCATATCGATTGGGCTGCTGTAAAAAAAGCCATCACCTCAAAAACAAAAGCGATCATTATTAATTCGCCCCATAATCCTACGGGAAGTGTGATAACCGAAAATGACATCAATGAACTAAGAAAGATTGTGGCAGACACTAATATATTCATCATCAGTGATGAGGTATATGAACACCTGATATTTGACAATATCCTGCACCAGAGCATACTTCGCTATAACGAACTGTTGCAAAGGAGTTTTGTTTGTTTCTCTTTCGGCAAAGTATATAACTGTACCGGTTGGAAGCTGGGCTATTGCATTGCGCCGCCAGAGCTGACAAGGGAGTTCAGAAAAGTACACCAGTTTAACTGCTTCAGCTGTCACACTCCTTCGCAGGTAGCGCTGGCACAGTTCTTACAAAACAAAGACGCTTACCTTTCCTTATCGGCATTTATGCAGCAAAAGAGAGATTATTTTATTTCCATGATGAGCCACACAAGATTTGATATGCTGGAAAGCCATGGAAGTTATTTTGTTTGTGCAAAGTATGATCGCATCAGTAATGAAGGAGATAAAGAACTGGCTATACGTTTAACCAAAGAAGCAGGCGTTGCCTCTATTCCTGTTTCTGCTTTTTATCACAATGCAAAAGATGATAAAGTACTCCGGTTTTGTTTTTCAAAAAAGAACGAGACGCTGGA
>CAZTKV010000111.1:0-8433 GCA_964614285.1 uncultured Chitinophaga sp.
TTTCGTTGTAATACATATTTTTTGTTTTGTTCTATGACGGGTATTAAAAAAGCGACCCGCCTTTTTTGGAGGCGGGTCGCATATATTTTGTTTAGTTAATTCAGCATCATGCACCACCTCCATTTGAAGATATAATAATCACCACCACAATAATAATTGCGGCTACAGCGGTAATGACATTATATGTACTATTCTTCAACATGAAGGATGTATGTGTTGTAAATATACACCCGCCGTTTCAAAAAAAGAACTCAGCAAGCAATAATTATTTGAACAATGGACGAACCATCGTTAGTTATTGATCAACGCCGTCAAATAATAGTTGACTTTCTCAACTCAATATTTTCAGTATTCACCGAGCCGGATATTTTACCACTCACAAAATCACTGATCAGTTCTCCTATCGTGGAAGTGAAATAAAAATTCACCGGGTCAATATCTTTTGTCACGAACGAATTCAGCAAGGTCCAGTTTACAGCATCACGAACCAGTTTTGCTTCTTCTTCCATACTCAAAAAATCGAGCATCATCGCTGCGGAAAGAATAGAACCAATAGGATTTGCAATATCCTTACCGGCAGCCTGCGGATAAGAGCCATGTATGGGTTCAAACAAAGCAATATGTTCGTTTATTCCGACAGAGGCGGAAGGAAGCAACCCCAGTGAACCACTTATTACACTGGCTTCATCGCTGATGATATCACCAAACATATTTTCTGTAAGGATGATATCAAACTGTTTTGGATTTTGAATTATTTGCATGGCAGCATTATCCACGAACATATAATCTACAGTTACATCAGGATACTGCGGTGCCATTTCCTGTACAACTTTCCTCCATAGCCTTGATGTTTCCAGTACATTGGCTTTATCAACCAATGTCAGTTTTTTTCTTCTGCCTGGCTTTTGGGCAAAATGAAATGCCAGCCCGGCGATCCGTTCTATTTCTTCCCGGCTGTATGTACATTCATCGAGGGCCAGTGTATTGTCAGCGTTGGTTTCTTTTTTGCCAAAATAGATACCGCCGGTCAGTTCACGAAAAATGATAAAATCAACACCTTCAATGTTCTTGTTTTTTAACGGGGATAAATGATGCAAAGAGGAATAGGTAGTAATAGGGCGAATGTTTGCGTAGAGCTGCAATGTTTTACGAAGTCTCAGCAAGCCTTGTTCAGGTCTTACTTTAGCAGTTGGGTCATTATCATATTTCGGGTTACCTATGGCCCCGAATAAAATGGCATCACTATTCAGGCAAACTTCAATTGTTTCATCAGGAAGCGGATTCCCTGTTTTATCAATGGCGTCTGCACCCATCAGGCAATAGGTGTAAGTAAATTCATGCCCGAATGATTCTGCAATGGCATTCAATACACGGATAGATTGTTTGGTAACTTCTGGACCTATACCATCTCCTTCTATTACTGCAATATTCTTTTTCATAGTTTTTATACTCTTTGGGTTTCGAATTGTTGTATATCTTCTTTTATGCTTAGCAAGTAATCAATATCATCATAGCCATTCAGTAAGCAGGTTTTTTTATAATTGTTAATTTCAAAGTGTTCCTGCTCGCCGGTTGAGTTGATAGTAATGGTTTGTTTTTCCAGGTTAACTGTCAGTTCTGTATTATTATCCTGCAGGAAAATCCGTTGCAGGAATGCATCACTTACCTGTACCGGCAATACCCCGTTATTTAATGCGTTATTCCTGAAAATATCAGCAAAAAAACTGGAGACCACCACTCTGAATCCATAATCCAAAATAGACCAGGCAGCATGTTCCCTTGAGGAACCGCAGCCAAAATTCTTTCCGGCTACTAATATTTCGCCATCAAACTGTGACATATTCAAAGGGAAATGCGCTATTGTTTTTGATTCATCATCATTTTCATAACGCCAGTCACGGAATAGATTTTTGCCAAAACCATCTTTGGTAGTAGCCTTTAAGAAACGGGCCGGAATGATCTGGTCGGTATCAATATTTTCGATATTGATAGGAACAAACCTGCTTTGTATGGTTGTTAATGCTCTCATTAGTTAATTCAATAGTTCTCTCACATCAGTTACTACTCCTGTAATTGCTGCTGCTGCTGCTGTTAACGGACTTGCCAATAAGGTTCTGGCGCCAGCACCCTGCCTGCCTTCAAAATTTCTGTTAGAAGTGCTGATACAATATTTACCGGCCGGAATTTTATCTTCATTCATACCGAGACAAGCGGAGCAACCCGGCTGCCGAAGCATGAAACCCGCTTCCTCAAAAATCTTATCAATGCCTTCCTGTATCGCCTGTGCTTCTACCTGTTTACTTCCCGGCACAACCCAAACTTCCACATTATCAGCCTTCTTTTTTCCTTTTACAAACGAGGCTACCATTCTTAAATCTTCTATTCTGGAATTGGTGCAACTTCCGATGAATACATAGTCAATTTTCTGTCCCTTGATAGGATATCCTGGTTGTAATCCCATATAGGCTAATGATTTTGACAACCCTGATCTGTCATTTTCATTGATTGTTTCAGTAGTTGGGATATTTTCACTTATACCAATGCCCATTCCAGGGTTAGTGCCATAGGTGATCATCGGTTGTATATCCTCTGCATTAATGAAAATCTCTTTATCAAAAGAAGCATCGCCATCAGAATACAATTGTTTCCATTCTGCTATTTTCTGATCCCAGTCAGCACCCTGCGGAGCAAATTTTCTTCCTTTGATATATTTAAATGTTATTTCATCAGGAGCGATCAATCCGCAACGACCACCCATCTCAATACTCATATTGCAGATGGTCATTCTTGCTTCCATGCTTAAAGAACGGATAGCTGATCCGGCGAATTCAACGGCATACCCCGTTGCACCACTGGCAGTGATCTTTGAAAGAATGTATAAAACAATGTCTTTTGACACCACTCCTTTATGTAATATTCCATCCACATTAATACGCATTAATTTGGGCCTGCTCTGCAATAAACATTGTGACGCAAAAACCATTTCTACTTCGCTGGTACCGATACCAAAGGCAATTGTACCAAATGCTCCGTGTGTGGATGTATGACTGTCGCCGCAAACGATCGTCATGCCGGGTTGTGTAATTCCTAGCTCAGGGCCTATAACATGCACAATGCCCTGGAAGGGATGTCCAAGGCCATATAATTCGATGTCATGTTCGGCACAGTTCTGTATTAATGCCTCTACTTGTTTTCGGCTCAATTCTTCTTTAATGGGTAAGTGCTGATTCAGGGTGGGTACGTTATGGTCTGCCGTGGCAACTACCTGTTTCGGACGAAACACTTTTATACCTCTTTTATTTAACCCGGTAAAAGCCTGCGGGCTGGTAACTTCATGAATAAAATGTTTATCAATATATAATACAGAAGGGCCATCATCAATTGTTTTAACGATATGCTTCTCCCAGATCTTTTCAAATAGTGTCTTACCCATCTTATTTATACTACTGCTGCTTTGGATTGATATTGTTTTGCCATTGTTGACAGGTCAGCGTCTTCCACTTCTTTTTTACTATCGGCTACTCTTAAAAATTCATTGTATAATACATCCACATCATTACGGTCAAACTGGAAGCCAAGTTTCTGAAAACGGAAGGCCAGTGCGCTGCGGCCACTTCTTGCAGTCAATACAATTTTTGAACTGTCTGCTCCAACTTCTTCCGGAGCGATGATCTCGTAGGTTTGTGCATCTTTCAAAAATCCATCCTGGTGGATGCCGGATGAATGAGAGAAGGCATTGCTTCCAACTATCGCTTTATTCGGTTGTACGGGCATCCGCATTGTTTCAGATACAAGCCGGCTGACCGGGTTCAGTTTTTCTGCTTTGATAGTTGTATATAATTCAAGGTCCTTATGCTGCTTCATGATCATCACCACTTCTTCAAGAGAAGTATTGCCGGCTCTTTCTCCTAAACCATTTATGGTACATTCAATTTGTCTTGCCCCGGCAATCACACCGGCAATGGAATTAGCAGTGGCCAGTCCCAGGTCATTATGACAATGGCAGGATATAACAGCCTTATCAATATTGGAAACATTATTAACGAGGTAAGCGATCTTCTCACCGTACTGGTGAGGTAAACAATAACCGGTGGTATCGGGTATATTTACAGTAGTAGCGCCTGCTTTGATTACGGCTTCAATAACCTGTGCCAGGTAATCATTATCTGTTCTTCCGGCATCTTCGGCATAAAACTCCACATCATCTGTGTAGTTACGGGCCCATTTCACACACTGGATAGCTCTTTGTAAAATCTCTTCCCGGGTAGCATTGAATTTTGCTTTGATGTGAAGATCAGATGTGCCGATACCGGTATGTATCCTTGGACGTACGGCGTATTTTAATGCTTCACCTGCTGCTTCAATATCTTTTTGCACGGCCCGGCTGAGTCCGCATACTGTTGAATGCTTAATGGCTTTGGCGATCTGGTTCACCGATTCAAAATCGCCGGGAGAAGAAATAGGAAAGCCGGCTTCAATGATATCCACTCCCAGGTCTTCTAATTGCAGTGCCAGTTCCAGTTTTTCTGTAGTATTCAGTTTACAACCGGGCACCTGCTCGCCGTCGCGGAGGGTGGTATCAAAAATGAAGACTTTTCCTGCTGCCATATTTAATTGATAAATTGAGGGGTATAAAAAATGCAGGCTGCTTATTTTTGTATTGCTTGCTATTAATTCAGTCAATAAACAACCTGCCATACTAAGGTAGTTTTACAATGCAGGCTGGTAAAAACAAAATATGGGGTATTTTACACCTTTTAAATGGCCCGGATTCCATTAAAACCCTTGCTGGTATTGAGTTTTAAAATTTTTGAATTACGATGCCCAACCGCTCTGCCGATAGTCTTTTTCAGCTGGTCAAGTCACTAGAAAAGAGTGAAAAAAGGAATTTTAAGCTCTATGTGAAGCGTAATACCGATACGGAGGATCTGAAGATCATCCAGCTCTTTGATGCGCTGGATAAGATGACGGATTACGACGAAGCCCAATTGCTCAAAAAAACCAGGAGCATCAAAAAGCAACAGCTCTCCAATATCAAGGCACATTTATACAAACAAATACTTTCCAGTTTGCGCCTGATAAAGGAAGAAGACAATATTGATATACGGCTGCATGAGCAGATGGATCATGCCCGGATATTATATAATAAAGGACTCTATCTGCAAAGCCTGAGAGTGCTGGAGCGGTTAAAAGAAACAGCCCGGTCTTACCAGCAGCTTACTTTTTCGCAACAGGCATTATTCTTTGAAAAGAAGATAGAGACCCTGTATATCACCCGCAGTATGCAGGACAGGGCCGATAAATTGTCCGAAGAATCTGATGCCGTAAACAGCCAGTTGGCCCTGGTGAATAAACTTTCTAATCTTTCCCTGCAATTATACAGCTGGTATATCCGGCATGGCCATGCCCGAAACGAGAAGGATGTGAAAAGTGTGGAAACCTTTTTTGAAAAACACCTTCCGGCAGAAGCGGAACAGGCAAAGGGATTTTATGAACGTTTATATCTCTACCAGAGTTATGTTTGGTATGCATTTATCCGGCAGGATTTTTTACAGTATTACCGCTATGCACAAAAGTGGGTTGATTTATTCTCAGCTTTTCCCGGTTTATTAAAAGTGGAAACGGCCAGTTATATAAAAGGGATGCATAACCTGATGGGGGCTCAGTTCAACCTGATGAAACATGATAAACTGGCACAAAGTATCAAACAGTTTGAACTGTTCGTCAGGCAAAAGCATTTGGAAGAAAACGAGAACAACCGCATACTGGCATACCAGTATTTATATGCTGCCAGGATCAACCTTTATTTTCTGCAGGGCACTTTTACCAAAGGATTGCGGCTGGTTCCTTTCCTGGAGAAGATGCTGAAGGAATATGGCTTGTACCTGGATACACACCGGGTGCTGGTCTTTTATTATAAGATCGCTTCATTATATTTCGGCAGTGGTAACAATGAAAAGGCTATTGATTACCTGAACCGCATCATCAACCAGAAAGGTGATCTGCGAACTGACCTGCAATGCTATGCCCGGCTGCTGCACCTGATCGCTCATTATGAACTCGGCAATTTTGATCTGCTGGAATACCTTATCAAATCGGTGTACCGTTATATGGCAAAAATGGAAAACCTGAGTAAGGTAGAAGAAGAAATGTTTGCTTTCCTTCGCCATTCCTTTCATGTGGGGGCCCATGCACTGAAGCCGGAATTTGAAAAGCTATTAGCTAAATTAAAAAAGTATGAAGGTAACCCGGTGGAAGCCCGTGCCTTTGCTTATCTCGATGTTATCTCTTGGCTTGAAAGTAAGATCAGCGGTGTGCATGTACAGGATGTGATACGGGAAAAATTTTTGCTGGGGAAAAGGAAGTAACCAGGAGTAAATAAATATAAGAATAGTATGATTTGATTTTTTCGACCAGGAGTTGGGATTTAGAAGTTTATTGTGCAGCAGCATAACCTTCTACAAAATACATGTCGATCAAACCTTTGTTTTTTGCTTCTACCTTTCCACGATAAATACAGGTGAATTTATTTTTTACCAACTCATATGTTGCTCCGCTAATGTTCAGTTTGCCAACTTCTCCGCTACTTTCCATACGGGAGGCAGTATTCACGGTATCTCCCCATATGTCATAAGCGAATTTTTTGATACCAACAATTCCGGCTACTACCGGGCCTGTGTGAATGCCCAGTCGCAACTCGAAATAAGGCAGCCCTTTTTCAATTCTGTCCTTTTTATTTCTTTCAATAAAAAGGGTCATTTCCAGCGCTGCAGCTATAATATCGAAGGGGTGAGTATCGTTGGGTACAGGTAATCCTCCGGCACACATATAGGAATCTCCGATTGTTTTAATTTTCTCAATTCCATATTTACTGACTATACGATCAAATTCGCTATAGCAGTGATTGATTTCTTCCACAAGTTCTTCCGGAGTCAACTCTTCACTGGCCTGGGTAAAATTTTTAAAGTCAGTAAAAAGAACACTAACCGATTCAAAGCGTTTTGTTTTTGCTTTGCCGGTTTCTTTTAATTCTGCTGCAGTTTTTTCCGGCAATATATTTAGTAACAGTTCCTCGCTTCTGTGTTTCTCTTTACTGATCCTGTTTCGCTGCCGGAAAAATACACCTGCAAATAATAATACTACTGCAAAACCGGCAATAAAGCTATTACGTACAAATTTTTGCCGCCGTATTACCTGCTGTTGTAATTCCTGTTCTTTGCTCAGCAGATCGATTTGTGATTCTTTCTTTTCAAGATCAAAGGTAAATTGAAGGGTTCCCAGTTTTTTGTCCGTATTCGTATTATAAATAGTGTCTTTTATGGCCAGTAACAGATTCTGGTATTGAAATGCATTTACAAAATCAGATTTATCTAAATAAGCTTTGGATAAACCTTCGTAAGCGTCTTTAATTTCTGTAAGAGCTTTTAGTGGTATTCCTATATCAAGGGATTGTTTATAGGCTTTTATTGCTGATTCAATATCTCCTTTTGCATAATAGGCTTGTGCCAACCCAACAAGAGATTGTGTCATATCCAGGCTGGTGTTCAGATTTTTTGCAAATTCATACGCTTCAGTATGGTTCCTGATCGCTTCTTCATAGTTCTTTTTTCTGGTATTTACCCGGCCAATGTAATTAAGCGAATAGGGCAGGTCTTCTGTTCCTTCATACGCTTTTACAGATTGATTTAGATAGAACAGGGCGGTGTCGTCATCACCCATTTTATAATATATTTCACCCAGGTTGGCTGTTGAAGTACCAATCAGGTATTTATCATTTATTGCCTGGCTTAATTTATACGATTGACGAAAATAATCGAGTGCTTTATCATAGGTTGCCGGTTTATTCAGGTAGACCGCTCCAATGTTTACGAGGGAAGTAAGAATCCGTAAAGTATCATTGATCTCCTCAGAGATTTTAAGTGACTTTAAATGTAACTCGAGAGATTTTGCGTCATCGCCCTGGTTAAAATAAATGGCACCCTGGTTACTGAGCATATTGGCAACACCTGTCTTATCTCCGATCAGATTGTATACATCAAGTGCCTGCTGCCATGTTTTTATTGCATCAATATATTTACCAGGCAGGTAATACCCGATACCCATGTTCTTTAAAGCAAGAGCCAAACCAGCTTTGTAATTGATTTTTTCTGCTAACTGCTTCGAGGACATGGCAATGGTGACAGACGTATCCGGACTGGTATTAAAGTAACTTTTACTTAAAGCATTGAGTACATCGACCCGGGCAGTATCCGGCAGGTTTGTTGAGAGTAATTTGGTTAAACTATCACTCTCATTAGATTGCGCATTTGTTTTAAAACAAAAAAAGCAAAAAAGGATGAAAATTGTAAAACAGCCGCTTTTTTTATTCATTCCTTTGAAAATTTTACATTCATAAAGCTAGGAAAATGGGATTGTATGAATATACATTTTAAT
>CAZTKV010000112.1:0-3611 GCA_964614285.1 uncultured Chitinophaga sp.
TAATAAGCAGAAAGCTGACAAGTTTCATATAACAGCGTTTTATAAAGCGGAGACACTAATAAACTCTAAATCCACAAAATGATCTTCAGAACGCTGTTAAAGTTTTTTAACGATCAAGGTGCCAGCCGGGGTATGACTGTACCACATTATTTTTTGCATCTGGCCGGATCCTATAATAATAATGGAAAGCGAAAAACGAATTTGACAGCTAGTTTTATTATAATATTCTGGACAGATTTTTTAATTTCCTATCACATTCATATAAGGAGTGAATGATGAATTAATACCGACACTTGCCCCGGCACTCGCAATATTGATCCCCATAATGCCAACGCCAGCCTCTGCACTTCCCATCACATCCACCACCTGGTTATTACCATCAAATTTGACAGCAACCTCGGCACCAACGCCAATATCTACACCGGGAATATCCAGACCCGTACCTACACCAACAGCCAGTGTAGTTTCCTGTGTCTTAAAATTCTTGCCATAACGAAAAGTAACACCTTCGCCGATCTCAAAACCAAACTCTTCACAGTTGAGATTAATCCTTCCAACAATAAAAGGGATATCGATATCAACAGCGCATTTTCCATCCTTGAAAAAAGGATTGAACTGGGGTTCCTGCACCAAAGGGGGCGGTGGAACACAACTTGGTTTACCGGTACAGGGGCAGGTACTTAATGTATAGGCAACGAGCTTATTGACCAGTGTAAGGGTGAAAGCAGCACAATCAGCTTTCCTGACCCGTTCATGGGGAGTAGTAAAGGAAGTTAAATAAACGGCATCATTATACCATTTTATATCCTTTGGGTAGTTGGCTGCTTCGTGCAGTTCTGCAGCCACAGCGAGTTCACTGAAGGTTTGGTTATCATTTTTTTCCAACTCTAGGCAATGGCGATATCCTACTTCTTTTGCACAGTTGCCACCAATCTTTGCACAGGCGCTGTATTGCGGTTCATATTGTGCATCGATTGCGATGCGTCTTTGCAATGAACGGTTAGTAATATCTACTATTTTTTCGAAAATGGAAAAATCAGCAGAATCCGAACCGAGGTATTGAAGTATGTATTGGGCTTTCCTGGATAGAGGTCCCGGTTGCCAGCCTTTGCCGGACTGGTAGTTGGCATTTTCTTGCGGATCTTCCAGGATTTTTGTAAGTGAGTTGGCCATTATCACTTGTGTATATTGGGCAGAGATCTGCTGCGCTTTCTTTTTCACTGCCTCCTGTACTTTAGTCACCTGCTCGCATTGATTCCAATTCCTGCAATTCGGTGCAGGACCAAATCCATTGGGCTGGAAGAATTCTTCTTTTTCAGGATTCACTTTATCCTCTTCCACCAGTTTTTTGGGATTTTGGGCGATCGACATGTAAAATTCCATTCGTTGCTCACTGTATGCGCCACGAAGGGAACGTTCCATGTAATTGGTGGCATCTGCTGTGTTACCTCTTGAATAAGCAATACAGGAAGCGGTGGCATTTGCGTCCGGATGTGTCGGGCAGATATCAAAAATCCGGTTAAAATAACGCATCGCAGAGTCCTTTTCCCCCAAACCTGCAAATGCCTGACCGATATTATTCAGTAAAGTACAATTCTTCGGCTCTTTTGGTAATACATGTTTGAGAACAGGCAGCGCTTTTTCCTGCATACACAGGAGGTTCAGTACAGCGCCGCAATTATTGATGGTAACATCTTTTGGATCTTTAGATCCTGCGTAGATAAGCAGAAGAATAGATTCTACGGGGGCACCATTATACCAGGCCCCAACGCCGGTGAAAGCGATCTTATCAATATTGTCACCGAACTGTGCAATGATCTCCATTGCATGTTTTACCGGAGGTTGTGGAAATTTTTTCTTCAAATCTGCATGTAAAGTTGACAGGAAGGCCATGACCTCTTGTTTGGTCAGTGTGTGTTTTGGCAATGCATTTAATAATGCGGTCTTTCTTGCAGGGAACTCTGAAGGAGGTGCGCAGACAACGTTTGCATATTGGCTTTCCTGAAGTTCTTCAATGCGTTGAGAAAAAACAGGTGAAGCCGAAATGAGGATAAAGAAGCTAAAAAGAATCTGGCGCATGGCTGAATATTTTAAGCGTTATTAAATATTCATTCATGGGGTATGAAATGGCTAGGCTGGTACCGGTAATACAATAAAAGATAAGATGATTCCCCGGATGAGAAGTCGTAATGGGAAGGTACAGTATTTAAAATGAAAAAATCATTTCGCCGGCAAATGATGTTTATCATATTTGAGTAGACTATCTGTGGAAATAAAAAAACCCGGCAAAAAACTGCCGGGTTCAACTTATACGAAAGATTATTTTATTCCATCAATGTTTTTACTATAATTCTTTCCTTCATCATTTCCCTTACAGCATCCGCTATACCTTGCGAATCATAACCGCATTCCCTGTGCAATTCTTTAGGTGTTCCATGTTCAACCAACCTGTCGGGAATGCCCAGTATTCGTACATCATTTTTATAGCCATGCTCTGCCATGAACTCTAATACTGCACTGCCAAAACCACCTTCAACAGTGCCGTCTTCAACAGTAATCAGTTTAGGATATTGCCGGCAAACCTCATGCAGTAATGATTCATCTAATGGTTTGGCAAACCGCATATCATAATGACCTGGATTAAGACCGTCATTTTTCAGATCACGGATCGCTGCGGCTGCAAAATTTCCCGGGTGACCGAAAGAAAGAATAGCAATATCTTTTCCTTCTTTTAATTTTCTTCCTTTACCAATCTCTACTTCTTTCATTTCAGTTTTCCATTCCGGCATTACACCTTCTCCTCTCGGGTATCGAATCACAAAAGGAAGTGTGGTGGATTCCAACTGTGCTGTGTACATAATGTTTCGCAATTCACTCTCATTCATCGGAGCACTGATGATCATATTTGGTATGCAACGGAAATAGGCAATATCATAACAGCCATGATGAGTAGGTCCGTCGTCACCTACCACACCAGCCCTGTCAAGACAAAATATAACAGGTAATTTTTGGATAGCTACATCATGCACCACCTGGTCATAGGCCCGTTGCATGAAAGAAGAATAAATATTACAAAAGACTTTTAATCCTTGTGTAGCCATTCCGGCACTTACAGTAACTGCATGCTGTTCTGCAATACCCACATCGAATGCCCTGTCCGGCATTTTATCCATCATGAATTTTAATGATGAACCTGAGGGCATGGCGGGGGTGATACCAAATATCTTATCATTTTTTTCTGCTAATTCGATAATAGTATGACCAAATACATCCTGGTATTTGGGCGGTTGAGGCAGATCGAATTTCTTTTTTTGAATTTCTCCGGTCATTTTGTCAAACAGACCCGGTGCATGCCATTTAGTTTGATCTTTTTCTGCCAGCGCATAGCCTTTACCTTTTGTAGTAATTATATGCAGAATTTTTGGACCAGGTATCTCCCGAAGATCTCGTAGTGTATCCACCAGTTTGGCTACATTATGCCCATCTATCGGGCCGAAATAGCGAAGTTTCAGTGCTTCAAATAAATTAGCGCTGCTACTCACCATCCCTTTCATTCCCTCAACCAGCTTGTGCGCCATAGCCCGGGTAAAATTTTTGCCCACAGGTAATTT
>CAZTKV010000112.1:3711-8306 GCA_964614285.1 uncultured Chitinophaga sp.
TTTTTCACGGGGTAATTTTTTCAAATCGGCCGGAGAATCAATCGTTTGTAAAAGTGGTCCTGGTGTAATCTGCATGCAGGGATTTTAAAGCTGTAAAATTAATACTTTATATGGATGGTGCCAGTAAATGGCATTATTTAACAAAAACCACCCGAAAAGGTTTTTAATTGGTTGATTTCCATTTACAGCCCTTATTTGCCACTAATATAAAGATAGGGGTACAGGGGTATGGTAAACTTTAATTTTGCTGGTATATTTATGGCAACAATGTCGAAAAATAAACTTTACTGGATATTGCAGGTAGGCGGTTGGGGGCTGGTAGGCCTTGTTATGTTGCTTTTTGCTCATATTTATGATGTGCAGATACGTACTGACGTCCTTTTGAAAAGAATCACTATTGTTTTTTTTGCAGGCATTATCACTACTCATGCACTGAGAACAGTTATTAAATGGAGCGGCTGGATGTTATTACCAGTGGAAAAAGCTTTACCAAGATTACTGGTAGCAGTTCTCTTTACTTCCGTTTTATTTAGTGTGCTTATTCTTGGTTCTATTGAAATATTCAACCTTAGTACTGAATCAAAACAGCAAATTTCTTTTTTCCAGAAAGTACTTGGTTCGACAATTGATAATGGCCTTTTTATTTTCCCCTGGTTGATGATCTATTATTTTTATCACTATTATAATAAAAGCCGCCGCCAGCAATTGGATACACTTAAGCTGGAATCGCTGGTAAAGGAATTGGAACTAAAGACAATAAAAGCTCATATCAACCCGCATTTTATTTTCAATTCACTCAACAGTATCCGGGCATTGGTAGATGAAAATCCTCAACGGGCAAGAAAAGCTGTGACAGAGCTTAGCAATATTTTACGCAGCAGTATGCAGACAGAGAAAATGGAAACGGTGCCGCTGGAGAAAGAATTGCATATCATCAAAGACTACCTCGCCCTGGAAAATATGCGGTTTGAAGACAGGCTGAAAGTAGTTTATGAAATTGATGAGGATACATTAGATCAACCAGTGCCACCGATGATGTTGCAGACATTGGTAGAAAATGCAATCAAGCATGGCATCAGCAAACAGATAAACGGGGGAGTGATAAAAGTGGTATCTGATTTTAAAGAGAACTACCATGAACTCGTAGTGCAAAATACAGGACAATTGAACGGTTCCGTCAATACTGAAGGTTTTGGTCTTTCCAGCACTACCAACCGGTTAAATTTATTATATGGGGATAAGGCCCGCTTTGAAATAAAGCAGATCAATGGCTCTTTAGTAGAAGCGAGGGTATTGATACCAGTTGAAATTCATTAAACACACCATCGATGAAAGCAATCATTATTGATGACGAACGCCTTGCCAGGCTTGAATTAAGGAAACTACTCCAGGAATTCCCTGAGATAGAAGTAATTGATGAAGCCGTTAATGCAGAGGAAGCTATTTCTAAAATTGAAACAGCCCAGCCGGACCTGATCTTTCTTGATATACAAATGCCGGGTAAAACCGGGTTTGATATGCTGGCTGAATTGGATAAGACACCTCATGTGATCTTTACAACAGCTCATCATGAATTTGCATTAAAAGCTTTTGAAGTAAATGCGTTGGATTACCTGATGAAACCTGTAGAACCGAAACGGTTGGCTGATGCCATTCAAAAATTACAGTTGTCTGAAAGTAAAGAAGTGCGGACGGAAACTGAGTATACTAATAACAGTATATTGACAGAGAATGACCAGGTGTTTGTGAAGGATGGAGAAAGATGCTGGTTTGTGAAGCTAAGCGATATTCGATTATTTGAAAGTGTGGGGAACTATGCCAAAGTATTTTTTGGCACCAACAAACCATTAATCTTAAAATCACTGAATGCGCTGGAAGAAAGGCTGGATGAAAAAACTTTCTTCCGGGCTAACCGCAAACATATTGTGAACCTGCGGATGATAGAAAAGATAGAACCTTATTTTAACGGAGGCCTCTTACTTGATCTGAAAGGCGGCGAAAAGATAGAAGTAAGCCGCCGGCAAACAGTTAAGTTTAAAGAAATGATGAGTTTATAAACTCATCATTTCTTTATAAAAATAAATTCTCCTCCTTCGTCTCCGGTATTTTTAATAGCTGCATACTGCGGCAGATTGTCTGAATTGCTGAGAATAGCTTTATAAAACCCATCAAACAGTTCCTTTGCGCTGACAAACTTTTCATTGTTGTCTATTAATGACTTTTTCAGGTAAAAAATGAATTTACTGTTGTCCGGTACCGGTTCCAGGTTACCACTGGCCATTACTTTGCGGCTGGTTACTGCATATTGCTTTTTTATTTCTTTAGTGGCATCAGGAGGCAGTGCCCGGGTAAAGGCACCGCTGAAGCAAGCATCTGCTATCAGCAAAATATGTTTGGCATTGCTTCTCTTGATCGCCTTATTAATATCGTCGGCCGAGATGTAGCTTGCATTCAAACCCTTTTTCGCAGAAGAAGGAATCCAGTAGCCATCTACATCGCCAAACTTATCTTTCTCTGCTATACCGTGTCCGGCATAAAAGATAACCAGGTTATCATTTTCCGTAAGTGAATTGCAGCGCTGAACAATGGCCTGCATGATCTCTTCCCGGCTACGGTTGAATAAGGTGTCAATATTATCAGCACTGAAAGTGTACCTGCTTTCCAGGATTGACTTTAACTCCCTGGCATCTTTTACAGGATTTTTCAGATCAGGGATAGCATCATCATCATAGTCCTTCGCAGCAATTAAGATAGCATAGAATTTTGGCGCTGGGCCGGAAGTTATCGGGGCATTAGAAGATGGTTTTTCCGGTTTTAGTCCACGGTTTTCTGTACTTATTCCATTTACAGTAAAGGCCTGGCTGCTGGTATTACCTTGTTTATCCGTTGCTGAAATCACCAGCGCATTAGCTCCGGCCTTTAGCGGAATATTGGCAATGAATAATCCGTCTTCCTCCACTTTATCAATAAGAATATCATTAATCTTTACTTCAGCTATACCGGAAATATCTTTGACGCTGCCGACAATGGTGGTTTTGGCATTCTCTGCCGCAATATCAATACTGGAAGACGGGGCAGGATTTTTTAAGGTGATAACCGGCGGCGTTTTATCAGTTGTTACAGCAGCAGCCTGCTTTTGTTCTAAACGATCCAGCGCATCTTCCAGGTCCGGCTGGTTGGCATCTATTGCCAGTGATTGTTCATACAGGGCAGTAGCTTCCGTAACTTCTCCCAGTTGTTCCAGGATATAGCCGTACAGAAACAGGATATCAACATATGATCTTTTGGTTTCATCTTTTATTTCCGTACCATACTCCTGAGAGGCCATATCAAGGCTGTTCCAGGCGTCTTTCAGTTTACCAGATATAACCTGGCCAACTGCTGTAATAAAATGATTGTAAAATTTATATTTTGGCGTTTCCAGATAAGTGGTGAATCTTTTCTGCCTGTACTGATCGTAATAAGATTTTGCTTCCTGCATCCGGTGCATCCGGACCAGCGGGGAAATAATATTAATATATGCTACACTATAATTAGGGTCTTTTGAAAGGCAGGTTTGATAGTCTTGTACCGATAATTCATAAGCCCCATAGGTGTTATAAAAATACCCCCTGTTGTTGTAATAGCCGGCTGTGGCTGGAGAAAGGCTTATTGCTTTTGTAATATCCATTAATGCCGAATCGGGTTCATTGACCTTGAAATAAGCATGGTACCTGTTGGAATAGGTAATAGCATTATTGGGATCATAAAGCAGGCTTATAGAAAGATCCCGGATAGCATTTTCAGGATAGTTTAGCTGTGCATATGCATATCCCCGGTTGGCATAAGCCCAGGCATATTGGGGATCAAGCCGTATGGCTTCAGAGTAGTCCTCTATGGCTAAATCAAACTGGTTTTTCCGGGCATAGGCATATCCCCGGTTGGCCCAGGCAAATTTATTACCCGGCTGCAGGCTGATACAGGTATTACAATCTGCTATAGCCAGGTCAGGTTCATTCTTTGCTGTGTAGGCACTTGCCCGCCATTGGTAAGCATATACATAATTTGGATCCACGTCAAGGGCCATGGTATACTGGATGATGGCCTGGTCATAATTACTGTTCCGGTAAAATTCATCGCCTTTACTACAATAGTACTTTGCATCCTGCCCGGACGTTGCCAGGAAGCCAATGATGAATATGACTGAAAATAAGGACTTATAAACCAAAGAATAGAGCCGCATACAACCTGTTTAATGAATAATAAAAACCAATGTTAATTTTTTCAGGGGGCCTGCGGATTGAATAACATCTGTTTTCCTTCCTAATATACTGGGATTATTGGTTACTTACAAATATTAAGCATTCAGACCAGCGAAAACCTATGAACCACTGCAAAATGGAAGAGAACGCAGCCCGACCATTTCCACTTATACTATTTGGGCGGTAAAAAATATCAATATCAATTATATAGATTTGGGCTTCAATAATGTAACAAATGAAAAAGCCGATGAAGTCGTTGCTGATTGTTTCAGTACTGTTTTTTTTCTTGTTGGCCGGGTGCAAAACTCCCGGGAATACGCAGAGTTTACCCGGGAATATCGATAAGATCATCAC
>CAZTKV010000113.1:0-5844 GCA_964614285.1 uncultured Chitinophaga sp.
GGTAAAAAAATCCCTGTTTATAGCCGATGCCGGATTAGGGCTTGATATAGACATACCAAAATCCGGTATCATTTTATCTCCTGAGATAAAATATTCTGCCGGGCTTTCAGAATGGAAAGATGAAACAGTGATCTCTCCATATACAACCGTCCTTTCTTCCTTAAAGAAACAGGCTTTTACGCTGAATATTTATTTGAGAAAGAGATAATGAAATCACTTTTCTGAAAGGATAACGAATTCCTGTTCCAGTGTCAGCGAATTATCATATATGGTCTGAATAATCTCCCTGCCAAATTTGGCGAAGTAATAACTGATATTTTCATTCCGTTCCTGCAATCCATTGCCAGGGAACAAATGCGTCCTTATGGATTGTATCTGTCGTTGCTGGTCGCTGAATTTTCTTTTTTCTGCCCGCAGCATTTTCTTCTCCAGTTCCTGCAGGCGGTATACTGTTTTTGACTTTAATGCATCTACATGTTTTTCCAGTGTTGTATCCACGGCAGCAGCCTGTTTTTTAAACGATTCATATAATTTTTCCAGTTCTGATAAAGAACCATTCAGTTTAATTTCATTTTTACTGTCCCGTTCCACCAGTTTATTCATCAGTTCCCTTTCCGCTAAAAAGAAATCCTCGATGGTAAAATCAAGCTTATTGATAGCTTCCTGCCATTTTCGTTCCACCAGTAAAAAAGAATTACGCAAAACCAGTACCGGGAAAGGAATTTTATAATTCTCAAATAAACTCTTTAACTGTAGCCAGTAGGCTGTTTCTCCACCGCCTCCAATAAAAACAATATTCGGCAAGATCGTTTCTTCATATAATCCACGTAAAATAACATTGGGACTGAAACGTTCAGGATGCTGTTCCAACTCCTGCAATATCTCATCCTCAGAAAAACGGAGAGTGGTATCGACTACATGGTATGTACCATTCCTCAATTCAATTCTGTTGCGCAGATCATCTTTCAGGTAGAACAAATTTATCTCTCTGCCACTGGCCTGTACTTTATAACCCGCATTTTCCAATTTATCGGCTGAGGCTTCAACAATATCTGCTGATTGCTGGTTCAATAATTCATCCCTGAACAAAGGTATCATCTGTCTTTTCAATGCCGGGTTATCCGGCAACACCACAATAAGACCATATTCTGCAAACAAAGCATTAACCAATTGAAATGTTGCCTGCCTGATGGTCTCCCCTTCTTTATAGCATTGCTTCAACAATGAAACTATTTCATTCCCATGAGGAAGTACCAACAATTGCCCTTCCATAATTGCTATCAGTTTCAACAGTTCTTTGTCCACTTTCATTCTTCCGACTGCCCCGGTCTGCTTTGTATTCCAAACCAACTTCTCCCCTCCCAAATGAATATGATTCAGCTCTTCCAGGTCTGCATCCTCGGAACCGATATAAAAAACAGGAACAAAATTGTATTGGGGCAAACTGGTTTTCAAACTGTCAGCCAGTTTAATAGCATGCAGTATCTTATAAATGAAATATAAGGGACCTGAGAAAATATTATTCTGGTGAGCTGTTGTTACTGTAAAAGTATCGGCTGATAAAAGTGATTCAATATTCTTTGTTACTTTATCGCTGGCTGCGGTCCCTTCGTATTGTTTTTTTAATTCCTGTACCAGCAATTCCCGGTTGGTTGAAAATTTTTTCCGGTTATCAATTGCTTTCTGAATACCCTGAATGGTTGGCGGATGAGCAAGAAACGGCTTCAGTGAGTCTGCCTGGTCAATATAATCCATGGCGATCTTTGAGAAAGCTCCTGTTTGCCGGTAAGGTAATCGGGTAGATGTACAATTCATAAGAGATTGTAAAAGTAAGGAGTCCGCCAATTTATTTCTCACAGTTTACACGAACAGGTACAGATTTAAGAAAATCTTTCAACCGCAAAGGGTTTTAAATCCATTGTCACCGGCAAATTACTTACCACTTCGTTCACCAATTTACCCGAACCTGCACCCAGGCTGAGGCCCAACATTGAATGCCCTGTGGCTAATGTGAGGTTGGAATACTTTTTCACCCGGCCGATATAGGGTAACCCGTCGGCCGAACAGGGACGGTAACCGTACCATATCTTTTCCTTGGACGGCAGTGGCACATCAAACTCAGGATAGAATCTTTTTACCGCATCCAGAATGCCCTGCACCCTGCTCATTCTTACTGGTGTTTTATGCGAAGTGATCTCCATCGTTCCGCCAAACCGTATCTTATTTCCATCCATTGGTGTCATGGCCACTCTTCCTTCCACCAAAATGGCGGGGTAATTTATTTTATACGGAGAATTTTCCAAGGTAACCGAATAACCACGACCCGGCATCAACGGGATATTTATTCCAAGCAGCTTGGCTGTTTGCTTTCCCCATGATCCGGTACACATCACTATTTCATCAGCCACGAACGAACCAGTTGCTGTCATAACTTTTTTTATTTTTCCAGCGTCTGTTTCAAATCCCGTCACTTCATTATTTGCCAGCAGCTTTACTCCTGCTGATTGTAAATAACTGACCAGGTTACTCATCAGCTTATTCGGGTAGCAATGGGCATCACATTTAAAAAATAAGGCCCCGATACCGTTGATAGTTGTATGAGGTTCCAGTTTATTCAACTCTTCCTTGGTTAAGATCACTGTATCGGTCAGTCCCAGTTGATGGGCTTTTGCCAAAGTATGATGAACATGCTCTTCCGCCTCAGCGGTTTGAAATATTTCCAGCAACCCTTTATGCTCATAAGCAAAATCAAAGCCCGGGATCTTCGTCCATTCCTCGTATTCTTTTTTACTGATGATGGCAATATCTCTTAATGGCACGGCGGCCGCTTCCACCTGTTTTGCATTGGCACTTTTCATAAACTTCAACCCCCAGCTGATAAGGTTCCAGTCTAACCGTGGTTGCACATAAAAAGGGCTTTTGGAATTCCACATCCATTTCAATCCTTTCTTTACGATGCCGGGAGTTGCCAAGGGAATGAAATGACTGGGACAGATATAACCGGCATTGCCATAGGAGCAATTATCCGAAAAATCTCCTTTGTCAAGAACAGTTACTTCCCAGCCAGATTTTTGTAAATACAATGCCGAACTTAACCCGATGATACCTCCGCCGATAACAATTACTCTCATAATTAATAACAACTATTATAATTCAATAATCATCCTTTCCTCTGCCACAGCAAAACCACCCTTCCTTACCTTTTCCTTTTCAGCAGATTGTTTCTTCAGCAGGAGATTGGTATGATTGAAATGAATGAATACGATCTTTGATTTCTCAGCCGAAGTTAGGGATGAAAATTTTTGCATGCTCTCTTCCACAAAAGGATGCGGTACTTCGCTCATATCACGGCCGGGCAGTTCACCGTTCTTATAAAATGTACCATCAAGCAAGGCCATATCCACCTTTCTTACCTCTGCCACAATATCTCTCTCCCACTTTTCCCATTTATCTATATCCGGGATAAACAATACTTTCTTTTTATCACTTTGAATGATGAAACCAACTGTTTCAGAATATTCATCCCGGTGTGGCACCTTAACCGGTGTTATTTTAAAAGACGGGGCCAGTTGAACAGTGCTGTCAGCATTTAAACGGTTCAATCTTATATTCTCCAATGAAACCAACTGTTTCCACGGGCCGTTGCTGCGAAGAAAAGAATCCATCCGCGGCATAGCCCATACCGGTACTTCTTTGGTTCCCATCACTTCCCTGCCCAACTGCATCAGCCCGGTATAATGACCAATATGTGCATGGGTAATAAAAATTCCGTCCGGAGAGTAATCAGTGTCCGGCAAATATTCTTGCAGGTCTTTTAATTGTATAGCAATGTCGGGTGTGGCTTCAAATAACCAGTATTTATTTGCTTTTCTGTCAACCAATGCAAGACAGGTAACCAGTTTTTTTTCTTCTTTCCCATCATGGTAAACTTTACAACATTCTTTCTCACAACCCGCCTGTGGGTAACCAGCATCTTGTGCCACACCAAGCACTACAATAAATTTTTCCGGGAGTGATTCTTTTACCGGCTCAGCCGGGGATTGCTTTTCTTCTTTGCAACTCATCGCTGCAATTAATACTGATAGAACAAGAAGTGATAGTGTGGTTTTCAAAATGCTTATCCCTGTTTCATTCTTTTATCACCCGATCTTTGGCAATTTATACCCATTATAATACGGCGCTGCCATATATTTTTTATTCACTGCTTCATCCGTAAATTTTTCTTTCACTTTATCCCAGTTCAGTTTTTTTCCTGTGCGGAAAGCAATATTACCCATCTGGCTCAGCACCGCAATATGTGATGCTTCTTCAACAGAACATTTCAGTTCATCCATTTTCCGGGAGCGAATCACACTCACAAAATTTTCCATGTGCTTATCCAGCCCGTTGTCCACCGATTTTTTTCTTTCCACTTTCGCTTTCTTTTCACTTTTAGGCTCTTCCATCACTTCCCATCCGCTCCTGTCAAGGGCAAGAGTACCATTATCTCCTACAAAAGCAATTCCATGACTCGTCTTATTCATGCCGCCTTCAATACCAATAGTATGTTCCCATTGTAAATTGAATTTATCGAACTGGTACAATGCACTCATCGTGTCCGGAGTTTCCTGCGGCGAAGAAGGATCAGCAAAATTGCCGCCCAATGCACTGATGGATTGAGGAACCGTGGCCTTCATACCAATCAATGCATAATCCAGTAAATGGACTCCCCAGTCTGTCATCAGGCCACCGGCATAATCCCAGAACCAGCGAAAAGTAAAATGAAACCGGTTGGCATTGAAAGGACGCATCTTGGCAGGGCCCAGCCAGCGGTTATAATCCACTCCTGCCGGCGCTTCACTATCCGGTACAAAAGGAATAGGTTTTTTCCATCCCACATAACACCACACTTTTACCGTGCGGATATTACCCAGCTGACCGCCATGCAAGAAATCAACGGCGTCTTTAAAATGCTGCTGGCTCCGTTGCCACTGCCCCGCCTGCACTACTCTATTATATTTCTTTTGTGCTGCCATCATAATGCGGCATTCTTCAATAGAATTGCCCAACGGCTTTTCTACATACACATCTTTACCTGCCCGGCAGGCATCCACCATCTGCAAACAATGCCAGTGATCGGGAGTGCCAATGATGACTGCATCCACTTCTTTCATATCAAGCAACTGGCGGTGGTCAGCAAATGCTTTTACTTTGGAAGCATCCACATTCATCGCAGCCAGTTCATTCATCCGCTTATCTAATACATTTTTATCTATATCACACAAAGCCACCAGGTTTACTCCAGGTACTTTCACTATCGCTTTCAGGTTGCTCCAGCCCATTCCATTGATACCGATAACGCCTACATTCAACCGGTCAGACGGGGCTATCCTGTTTTTGAAAATGGCAAACACATCATTACCAAAAGAAGAAGCAAGAATGCTACCTGCGGTTAGCGCCGAAGCCTGGTATAAAAATTTTTTTCTTGAGGACATATTTATCGATTATGCTTGTTATAGTTTTCCCGCAGATTTTCGCAGATATGTTCGCAGATAACGCTTTTAGTTTCCCTGCTTAACTCTTACTACTTACTGCTCATATAACCTGGAATCCATATGCATACGGATCATCTTCCTTGTCTATCCAGATCGTATTGTATCCATAGATCTTTGCCCAGCCCTCCACCGATGGACGAATAGCTGGTTTATTATTCAGCACCAGTTCCTCTTCTATCCTTCCAATGAATTTACTACCAATAATGCTTTCATGAATAAATTCCTCTCCTTTCTTTAGTTTTCCTTTGGCATACCACTGCGCCATTCTTGCTGATGTACCGGTGCCGCAGGGAGACCGGTCAATGGCTTT
>CAZTKV010000113.1:5944-8283 GCA_964614285.1 uncultured Chitinophaga sp.
CTTTGTACTGGCCTTTTATCTCATGTGGCAGGTCCGGTTTTATAAAGTAGTTATCACTGCGGCTGATAAGTTTTGACGGATCTTTCAAATCGAATAAAGCCTGCCCGCCGCAATAAGTTCCCTTTGGTATAGCCGGATCAGCATTTTCATCTTCGATATTCTTACCATTATACAATAATAAAATTCCTTCACTTGTAACCAATGCAGGGGGGCCGGGCTCTGTTAAATGACTGTCGAACTTCTTTGCTCTTGGTTGCAGTGCTACAAGCAGTTCCTGTTGTTCATTTAGCACCGGAGTCCAGTCAATAAGATTGTCCGAGTTGGCCAGGTACATCGGGTTCTCACCCCAATACATCCAGTATTTGCCATTGATCTTCGCCGCTGTGATCTTTTTGTTTTTTATCTTAGTCACCACCGATCCTGATTTGCTCCAGGTATTCAGAAACTTTCCATTGAATGCTTTGCGAAAGGCAGGCCCTTGTTTTGTCCAGTGAACCAGATCTGTTGAAGTCGCTGCACTCAGCCTTGCCACATCACGGTTCCAGCTGGTGTAGAGTAATACATAAGTACCATCCTCTTTTTCCACGATACGTGGATCTTCACAACCTCCCGGGTGATCATATTGCATAAATTCACTGCTATCGGGATACAATACCGGGTCTTTCATTTTAGTAAAATGAATACCGTCATCACTCACTGCAAGGCCGATACGGGATGTCCGCATACCTATAGCTGTACCCGGTACATCCTCTGCACGGAACAGGATGTACACTCTGCCATTTCGTACAATAGCCGCAGGGTTAAATACATCTGCTTTCTGCCATTGCACCCATTCCTTTTTCATGGGACAAAAGAAAGTGTAAGATGAGTCAGCCTGCATGATAGGATTTGTGGCAGGCTTTTCAAAACCACTCATTTGCCAGTCTTGCTGGGCATACAGGAATGCTGAGCAGAGAATAAGCAAGAAGAACGGGATAGTTTTTTTCATTTTATTCCAGATGTTGATTGGTGGATTCCGGATTTCAGAATCCATGTTCTTTTGTAAATTCGTCAAATATTGCTTGCAACATGGAAACCTACGGAAAGATACTACTGATTGCCATGCCCGCCTTTCTTGCCCTTGTACTTTTTGAAAAATGGTACGGATGGCGCAAAGGGTTTGACACCGTCCGCAATATGGATATGATCTCTTCATTGGGCTCAGGTGTTACCAATGTGACCAAAGATGTACTGGGCCTTGCCATCGCCATCGGCATCTACCCTTTTATGCTGGAACACCTGGCTATTACAAAAATTGAAAATACCCTGCTGGTATATATCATTACGTTTATCGTTATTGATTTCAACGGCTACTGGGTGCACCGCTGGAGCCATAAGATAAACCTGTTCTGGAACCTGCATGTTATCCATCACAGCAGCGAGGAGTTCAACCTGGCCTGTGCCCTGCGGCAGAGCATCTCTGCTTTCTTCAATTTTTTTACGGTATTGCTGTTGCCTGCGGCCATACTCGGTATACCGGAAGAAGTGATACAGGTCGTTGGCCCCATACAGCTCTTTGCGCAGTTCTGGTACCATACAAGGCATATCAACAAGATGGGTTTTTTAGAAAAGATACTCGTTACCCCTTCGCACCACCGGGTGCACCATGCCGTGAACCCGGAGTATATGGATAAGAACCTATCGCAGATATTTATTGTATGGGACAAACTCTTTGGCACTTTTGTGGAAGAGAAAAAGGATGTACCGCCGGTATATGGCATTACCCGCCCTGCCCGCACCTGGAACCCGATAAAAATAAATTTTCAGCATCTCTGGTTAATGATAAAAGATGCCTGGCGCACCAACAACTGGAAAGACAAACTTACCCTCTGGTTTAAACCTACCGGCTACCGCCCGGCAGATGTGGCTGAAAAATACCCGGTGTATAAAATAGAGGATGTGTATCATTTTGAAAAATATGATACCAAAACCTCTCCCGCCTTTAATGCATGGGCATGGGTGCAACTGTTATTTATCCTGCTATCTGTAAGTTATCTCTTCGGGCAGATCGCATATATCAACAGCCTTGACAACACCTATATCTACTGGTATGGCGCTTTTACTTTTTTAAGTGTGTATGCCCTTACCGAACTGATGGACCGCAACCGCTATGCGATTGTGTGGGAAATACTTCGTTGCGGATTGGGACTGTATTTTATTTATGCGCAGGGCGATTGGTTTGGCGCCAGCCAGTGGCTGAGTTCGGTGATATATATTTTGGGAGGTTATTTTATTTTGTCATTAGTAGTAACTGGCTGGTTTACGATTAAACATTACAAAGAAGACGTTAGGCCTGTTTT
>CAZTKV010000114.1:0-2220 GCA_964614285.1 uncultured Chitinophaga sp.
GCACTGGCTTCTTCGGTAGCACACGACAGTCATAATATTGTGGCCGTAGGTGTGGATGATGAAAGTATCTCCGAGGCCGTTAACCTGGTGATTGAACACAAGGGAGGTGTAAGTTTTTTTAAAGAGGATGTTGAAATGATTGTTCCCCTGCCCGTTGCCGGGTTAATGAGCAATGAAGATGGTTATAAAATCGCTGAGCAATATTCATTGATTGATAAAGTGGTGAAAGATGCAGGCTCCGGATTAGGTTCACCGTTTATGACACTTTCTTTTATGGCCCTGCTGGTGATACCACATTTAAAACTCAGTGATAAGGGATTGTTTGACGGAGATAAGTTTGAGTTTGTTCAATAACTTTGTATAAACTATCGTTGGTCTATAAGTTAAAAATTGAACAAGAAGTTGTGTATTTTTAAGAGTTGGGCGAAACCCTTACAGTGACATTCTTATTTACAATGCTTAACAACGAATTAGGAGAAGAAATAAAACATGAACGAGCAATCATCCCATTGATTTCTTTCAATAAATGTGCAGGGACTTTTCGATGCATTGGAACAGCTTTTTTTGTAAATTCAAGGGTGTATTTATTACTGCTAAACATGTCTTATACGATGCCAAGGAGAAAATGTTTGAAATGATTCTAGGTGTACAAGCGTTAAGTTCAGGTATAATCGTATCTAGGCAAATTAGTCACCTATGCATTCACAATACTGCTGATATAGCTATAGGAAAATTTGAAGATAAAGCTTATGATGGGAATGCTGTAGAAGTTAAATATGAACCAGCTCCTCCTTTTATAACTTCCTTCAAACCCCTTGATCCAGGTGATGAGATAATGTCATTTGGTTATCCAAGAGTTGGAAAAGAAACTTTTGAAACTAAAACCACTTTCAACATTACAGGAATATGGACAAGTGGCTTAGTAAAAGAGTATTGCCCAGATGGAAGTCCGCTTGTGCGAAATCGATGCTATCAAACTTCCATGCACATAGAATCTGGCGCTAGTGGTGGCCCAGTATTCAAAAACAATTTAGTTGTAGGAATCAATTCAACCGGCTGGCATTTAGAAGAGGGCCAAGAACCACTATCCTATATAACACCTATTGATTACATCTACGACTTACAGTTTAAACTTGAAAATGGCCAAATTCTAACGGTTAAACAACTGGTAGAAAACAATTTTATACAATCAAAATGACTATGGCAAACCAGGTTTCGCCCCGCAAAGGGCTAATAATCTCTCCCCAACTTTCACATTCCCTTAATAAGTAAAAAAGGCCTTTCCGGCATCTAATTCGTAAATAAGGTTACATAGCCCCCGGAGAGTAAGACAAAGTGCAGAGTGAAAGGGCCATACAGTTAAAAGCCTTTTTATGAAACAGACACTGCACATATCCGCCGCTTTCGATCAGCCTGAGTTTGTACAGAACCTGGTAGAAAGATTAGCTTACCGCCGTTACGAACTCGGCTTCAGCAAGCAACTAATGCCCCGTGGTCTGAAAGCCCTTGAAACATCTTCTACTGAAACATATGTAAGTGGTACCATGGCCATTGATGCCGCCCATAATGAACCCATCAATATGCCTTTTATAACCTGCTTCCTGTTCACCTGTATCAAAGGAAAAAGCGAACCTTACCAGCTGATCTGGAGTTGCTCCCTGTCGTAAGGCCCGTTTTTAATTCCGTACCTTTTTTTCACCCTTTTATATCCGCCATTCACCGATAACAGCCTGTATATTACCCATCTGTCATTGACCAATCCGCACCGACCACATAGATTTGAATAAAATTTGAATATATGGCGGAAGATTTCAGAAACAAGATGAAGGAAGGCAGGATGCACTGGGAAACAAAATGGGAGAACCGCAGCCGGCATGGCCATATCTGGACAGGCCTATTTATTCTGCTGGTAGGTGTGGCGGCCCTGCTAAAAGCCAGTATAACCGATCTGCCTGACTGGCTCTTCAGCTGGCAGTCATTCCTCATTGCCCTTGGTATATTCATCGGTTTCAAACATGGATTTCGTGGCGCCGCATGGCTTATACTAATAATGGTGGGTACCGCCTTTTTATTGCGTGACCTTTACCCGGAGCTGGCGATCCGCCGCTACATCTGGCCTTTTATACTGATCTTAATTGGTGCTTTTATTATTATCCGTCCCCGGCGCAAAAGCTGGGAGCAATGCAGCTGGGATAACAAAAAAAAGAACAGTACAGGCGA
>CAZTKV010000114.1:2320-8276 GCA_964614285.1 uncultured Chitinophaga sp.
CAGCTAATGGGAATGAAAGAAGAAGAAATGTTTTTTAACAGCCAGCTGCAACTGGTGCAGTGGCAGTTTATCAGTGTAAGTGAATTGTACCAGCTGAATGAACTAATCGATGGTGCCGAAGTGTACAGCCGAATAGAAGAAAGAGAAAATGCGGATAGCTACATGCACATCATCCATAAAAAAGCGGAGCAGATACGATTTGGCAATACCCTTGAAATGCTGAACCTGGCTTAATGCAATGGCAAACTCACCATTATCTATCATAAAATTCAGGATCATTTTCATAGCCTCATGGCTGATCATCATGGCTGATCATGCTATGCTATTACATTTCTTTGCATTGCCCTGGGATGTAGCTATCTATGACTCATTAATAAGTAATGTACTTTTTTTACTGGCCTGCCTGCTGGTAATGACGGTACTGCGCTACTATCTTCCCCGTGGCCAGCAGTACATCAATGTTTTTGCTTTATGCTTATTACTCACTATAGTATGGCTCCTGCTTTCCAAATGGTTGTTAAAATTATTTCTCGGGTACCATGACGGCTACACAGAATTGCTTCGCAACTCCTTATCCATTCGTTTTAGCATGGCATTCTTGCTGCTGGGTTTTATCACTATGGTAAGTATATTATGGTATAGCCAGCTGGAACAAAAGGAGCAGGAAGAAAGAAAAAAAGATGCAGAAAAACTGGCCAGGGATGCAGAACTGTTCAACCTTCGTCAGCAATTACAACCACACTTTCTGTTCAATAGTTTGAATTCCATCAATGCGCTGATAGGAAGCCGCCCGGCAGAAGCAAGAAAAATGGTACAGCAATTATCTGATTTCTTAAGAGGCACTATTAAAAAAGAAGAAACCCAATGGGTAACCCTGCAGGAAGAACTGCAATACCTCCAATTATATCTTGATATTGAGAAAGTCAGGTTTGGCAACCGTCTCGCTACCGAAATAGAAATTGATGAAGCCACAACACAGCTGAAACTTCCGGCATTATTATTACAACCAATTGTAGAAAATGCTATCAAGTTTGGCCTCTATGATACAATTGGTGAGACAGTAATAAAAATATATGCCGTAAAGGATGAAAATAACCTGGAGATCAAAGTAATGAATCCTTTTGATCCTGAAACTTCTTCCCCCAGGCAGGGCACAGGCTTTGGATTAAAATCAGTACAACGGAGACTGTACCTCCTGTTTGCCCGAAACGACCTGGTAACAACTGAAGCAAAAGAGAATATCTTTATCACCATTGTGAGAATTCCGCAAAAATTATAAACGCATTACTATGAATAAAATAGTTATCATCGATGATGAGCCACTGGCAAGAAGTGTAGTAAGAGAATACCTGCAAAAACACCCTCACCTAGAAGTGATGCAGGAATGTGGTGATGGATTTGAAGGCGTAAAAGCCATCCAGCAACACCAGCCGGATCTTATTTTCCTGGACATACAAATGCCAAAGATCACTGGTTTTGAAATGCTGGAACTGATCGAACAACCTCCCGCAGTTATTTTCACCACGGCCTTTGATGAGTTTGCTATCAAGGCTTTTGAGGCACATGCAGTAGATTACCTGTTGAAACCATTTAACCAGGACCGGTTTGACAAAGCATTGGCAAAATGGAATGAACAGAAAACCGCTGTTACCGAAAAAGCCACACAGGAACTGATCGAATCAGCCGCTTTATCACCTTCACAAAGACAACGTATTGTAGTACGCAATGGCAGCAAGATCAAGATCATTTCTGTACATGATGTTTTCTATCTCGAGGCGGCAGATGATTATGTAAAGATCCATACCCAGGAAGGATATTTTCTGAAAAATAAAACGATGGCCCATTTTGAGCAATCACTCGATGCGCATCTTTTTGTCCGCTCACATCGTTCATATATTGTAAATGTGCAGCAGATAACAAGAATTGATCCCTATGAAAAAGACAATCATGTAGCTGTACTCAGGTCTGGCGCTAAAGTGCCTGTCAGCAGGAGTGGTTATGGAAAGCTGAAAGATGTACTTGGGCTTTAATGAGCATGCCTTCTTTTAATGATACCACCTGATGCTTCCTTGATAGTATTGGCAAAAACAAATGCCTTAGGATCTACATCGTACACCAGGTTTTTCAATTTGCGCAGTTCCAGCCGGGTAATAACAGTGAAAATAATATCACACTCAGTGCTTACCTCAAACTTGCCGGGCAGAAAACCTCTTTCTCCTTTGTAAACGGTAATGCCCCGGCCCAGCTTATTCACTAATTGATATTTGATAGCCTCGCTTTTACCGGACACAATGGTAACACCCGTATAGGCCTGCAATCCTTCCACCACATAGTCAATACAGCGGGTGGCAGTAAAGTAAGTAAGAATTGAATACAATGCCGTTTCAATACCAAAGCGAAAACCAGCAATCGTAAAGATGACGATATTAATACCAAGGATTATCTCAGAAATGGTAAAAGAAGTTCTCTTTAAAGTATACACTGCCAGCACCTCAATACCATCCAGCGCAGCGCCTGTCCGCATGATAAGCCCAATACCAATACCCAAAAAAGCGCCTCCAAAAATAGAGATCAGTAATTTGTCAGGTGTCAGTGCTTTATCAGGTATCAGCAACAATGCAACTCCCAGTAAGACCACACTCAACAGTGTACGCAAAGCAAACCGTTTACCGATACTAAAGTAGCTTATAGCTATCAGTGGCAGATTCAGCAGTAAGATCACCAGGCCAAGATTGAAACCATACACTTCATGTACCAGCAGTGAAATACCGGTAATGCCCCCATCAAAAAAATGATTGGGAACTAAAAATAATTTAAGTGCAATACCGGCAATCGTTACCCCAATAACAGTCAGCAGCAGGTCCTGCAACAGCCGCAATGGTTTGTTTTCATGGTGCGATGTAAGGCTGGATTCAATAGCTGAGTTGAGTTCTTTTAGCAGCTCCTGTTTTGATCCTTCCAGTTCAGCAACAGCTGATCTTGTAAAAAACCGATGCCCGGATAAAAATTCCATCTGCATCAGCTGCCACTCAGCATTTGTTTTTACAATTCCCCTGTTTTTAAATTCTTTGAACAATCGTTCTGCATTAGCGGTATACCCTTCCTTACCGATATAAAATAAATCAGCATCACAAAGTATCTCTCCGAGGTGATCAACCGGTGTTTGTGGTAACCGGGTCGCCATAATAATGCGGCATATCTCCTCAATGTGAATGTCGGCATAACCATACTTTGGCAAATACTCTCTTGCCCAGATACAGGATATTTCCTCATGCCCGTCAGCCTGTTGCAAAAAACCGGCATCATGAAATAATGCCGCCGTTTTCAGGATTATCAGCTCATCTCCCTTTATCCCTTCTCCGTTTGCAAGATGTTCGGCTGCAGCGATAACACTTTTTGTATGTGCAGCGTTATGGTATTCCAACTGTGCGGATAGCTCGTTCTCCAGTTTGGGCATCAGGAAATCATATACTTGCTGGTACTGCATGAAAGTTAATTTGACAAAGGATTAATCAAGTACTTCGTAAATAGTTACCGGGGTTGCTTTATTTTTAAGGCTCACTTCTCCTACCTTATTACAGCGGAATGACTGTTTTATTTTCTCATAACAATTTTCAGCAATGACCACCTGGCCGGGAGCTGCCGCACTTTGCAGTCGCTGGGCGGTGTTCACTGTATCACCGATAACAGTATAATCAAGCCGCCTTAATGTAGCGGAGCCAATATTGCCGGATATCATTTCACCGCTGTTGATTCCAATAGTGACCATAGGAGAAAAATCTCCTGTGGAAGGCAGGCCTGCAATGGTATTGCGGATGGCCAGGCAGGCATCAATAGCTCTGTCCAGATGGAACTCTCCTTTGAAAACCGCCATTACACAATCACCAATGAATTTATCTATAAACCCATTCTGGGCAATGATCTCCTTTACCATCACATCAAAATAATCATTCAGCAGCCTTACCACCGTATCAGGGGTTTCATTTTCGCTGATCGTTGTAAACCCGCAGATGTCAATAAAAGCAACAGTAGCTTCAATTGTTTCATTTTCCAGTAATGAATTCTCAAATTCCCGGCCGCCCATAAAATTCAGCACCGTTTCATCCACATACATACGAAGGATATTATTTTCTTTGATTGCCTTCATGGTATCCCGCATTTGCTTTACATGGCGGATGGTTTTTTCCATCGTTAGTTCAAGGTCTTCAAAATTTACCGGTTTGGTAATAAAGTCAAAAGCACCCCGGTTCATTGCCGTGCGGATATTGTCCATATCGCCATAAGCGGAAACAATAACAGATTTTAATAACCCGTTTTGCTCATTGAGCCTGGAGAGCAGTGTAAGTCCGTCCATCTCCGGCATATTGATATCGCTGAGCACCACATCCACATCATGGTGCTGCTCCAGCTGTTCCAGTGCTTTTACACCGTTGATAGCAAATATAAACTCGTATTGCTGCTCCCTTATCTTCTGCCTGAACTTTTGACGGATCAGCGTTTCGAGATCTGCTTCATCATCTACAACCAGGATCTTTGCCATCAATGTATCGCTTTTAATTTTTCTTTTAATACGTTAAAATCAACCGGCTTGGTCAAAAAATCATCGGCACCCAGTTGTGTGGCCTGGTTATAATTCTCTGCATCGCCATAGGCTGTTATCATCATCACCACTGGTGGCGGCTCATGATAATCCTGCTTAATCTTGCGCAGCAACTCCAGGCCGCTCATACCCGGCATATTGATATCAGATAAAATCAATACAGCCTCCTGCTCATGAGTACTGAGGTATTGCAACGCCTCCTCTCCGGAGAAGGCGAAGGCAAACTCCATTTCGCCGTTTCTCATTTCTTTTCTGAAGCGCTGCTCAAAAAGAACCTGTACATCTTTTTCGTCGTCAACTACTAAGATTTTCATGAGTATATTTTTGTTTTAGAGATTTGCCTCATTTCATCTGCTGAATTTAAGGTTTATATGGTAAAATAATGGTGAATTGGGCAAATTCTCCCTCCTTAGTTTCCACTTTCAGGTCTCCGCCATGTCCTTTGGTAATAATATCATAACTCATACTAAGGCCCAGGCCGGTTCCTTCCCCGGTGGGCTTGGTGGTAAAGAAAGGCTGGAATATCTTATCAATCACTTTTTGCGGAATGCCATTCCCGTTATCCCGCACAATAATTTTTACTGTATTACCTTCTTTAAAAGTGGATGCTGTTACAACCGGGCTATAATTTTCCCCATTGGTCTTTTTCTTCTGCATAACAGAATAAAATGCGTTGGTAAAAAGATTCAGCAGTACCCGTCCGATCTCTTGTGATACCACTGCAACAGGGGACAGGCTGTTGTCAAGCGATGTTTCTGTTTTCGCATTAAAACTTTTATCCTTTGCCCGCATACCATGAAAACTGAGGCGGAGACATTCATCCACAAGGTTATTAATATCAGTCAATTCCTTTTGGCCGCTGTTATTGCGGCTGTGTTGCAGCATGCCCTTTACAATAGAGTCGGCCCGTTTGCCATGAAAAGCAATTTTTTCATTGTTTGCTTTAATATCATCTGCCAGGCTGATAGCATCTGCTGTTTTCCCTGCTTTTAACTCTTCTTTCATTTCTTCTATCAACTCGGTATTAACTTCTGAGAAATTGTTGACGAAGTTTAACGGATTTTGAATTTCATGGGCAATGCCGGCGGTCAATTCGCCAAGGCTGGCCATCTTTTCTGACTGCACAAGCTGTGCCTGCGCAGCTTTGAGCGATTCAATGGATTCCTGTAACTGTTTGGTGCGGTGCTCTACTTTTTGTTCCAGCACCAGGTTTTCCCTTTTTAATGCTTTGGAACGGTACTGAATGTAAGCTAAAATACTTCCGCCAATCAGTAATGCGTAGAGGCAGTAAGCCCACCATGTTTTCCACCAGGGGGGAGATATTATAATGGACAGTTTTTTTTCTGTTACGCTACC
>CAZTKV010000115.1:0-3619 GCA_964614285.1 uncultured Chitinophaga sp.
AAATTTGCGTTGGGAGAAAATGTAAAGCGTTCCAATTTTAATATTCCCGGGGGTAATAACCGTTATCCTGATACAAGAATGGGAGTGGAGCAGGTGCTGATCGATGCGTTCACCAGGGCTAAGGATTACCAGAAAGCATGGAAGGAGTATAATACAGCTAAAGAAAAATTGATCAGGGAGAAAAAATCAACAGCTTCGCTGGTGATGCCACGCCGTGATCTTGAACTGGATGCGCTGGTTGAAATTTTAGAGAAAAAGCGTTTCATTACCTGCCACTCTTATGTGCAAAGCGAGATCAATGGTGCAATGAAAGTAGCAGAGCAAATGGGTTACACGGTTAATACATTTACTCATATTCTTGAAGGATATAAAGTGGCTGATAAAATGAAAAAGCATGGCTCTTTTGCTTCTACTTTCTCTGACTGGTGGGCATATAAAATGGAGGTAGAAGATGCTATCCCTTATAATGCAGCGATTATGCAGAAAGTCGGATTAACTGTTGCGATTAATAGCGATGATGCAGAGATGGCGAGGCGTTTGAACCAGGAAGCAGCCAAGATTGTAAAATATGGTGGCGTAACAGAGGAAGAAGCGCTGAAAATGGTTACACTTAACCCCGCTAAAATGCTGCATGTGGATGACAAAGTGGGAAGCCTGAAAGCAGGTAAGGATGGAGATGTGGTATTATGGAGTGATCATCCGCTGAGTATTTATGCCAAATCATTGTATACAATTGTTGATGGCACTATATACTTTGACAGGCAGAAGGATGAGCAGTTGCAAAAAGACGTAGATGCAGAAAGACTTCGCCTGGTGAGAAAGATGAACGGGGAAAAAAGAAGTGGTGCACCAACTATTCCGGCACAACCCAGCTACCAGATCATGCATACCTGCCATGATCATGGGCATAGCCATGGTTTACTGGTGATTGATGCCGATGATATTACTAACGAATAAAACAAACAGCAATGCGAAAAATATTTTTAGCCATAGCAGCCCTCTTCACCGTAGCAGCAAATGCACAGGAAACCGTGCTGCCTGCAAAGGAGCAAAAAGGTCTGATGTTTATAAAGAATGCAACTATTCATGTGGGTAATGGAAAAGTGATAGAAAATGGAATAATAAAAATCAAGGATGGAAAGATCGAGGAGGTGGGAACCAATATTGCTATTCCTGCAGATAATGTAAAAGTGTTTGATGTAAAAAGTAAGCATGTATATCCCGGCTTGATCTTATCAACAAGTAATCTTGGTTTGTCAGAAATTAACTCTGTCAGAGCTACCCAGGATGTAAGAGAGATCGGGGATATGAATACGAGTGTCAGGGCTATTGTAGCGTATAACTCGGATTCGAAAGTTATTAATACACTTCGTTCAAATGGAGTGCTGCTGGCCAATATAGTGCCGCAGGGAAGCTTTGTGGCAGGTTCTTCTTCTGTCGTTCAGCTTGATGCATGGAACTGGGAGGATGCAGCTTATAAAACAGATGCAGGAATGCATGTTTATATGCCATCATTGCTGGCCCGCCCGGGTGGTGGCCGGTTCGGTGGGGGTGGAGGAGGAGCCGGCCCACAGGCGCCTGCATCTGATCCTGTAAAAGAAGGACTTGAGAAAATTGAGGGATTGAAATCTTTTTTTAAAGAAGCTAAAGCCTATCATGCTGCACCTGCACATGAGGAAACAAACCTGAAGTTTGAAGCAGTTAAGGGATTGTTCAACAAAAGTCAAAAGCTGTATGTCCACGGAAATACAGTAAAACAAATACTGGTGGCGCTGGATTTTGTAAAAGAATTTGGATTTGATGTAGTGATCGTTGGTGGCAGTGAAAGTTACCAGGTGGCTGATCTGCTGAAGCAAAATAATGTTTCAGTGATTTTGCAGCAGCCACATAGTCTGCCTACTGCTTCAGATGATGATGTGGACCAGCCATATAAAACAGCAGCTGCCCTGCAAAAAGCCGGTGTATTATTTGCTATTTCAGATGATGATGCGCAAACAAGGGGTCGTAATCTGCCGTTCAATGCAGGTACTGCCGCAGCATACGGTTTAACAAAAGAAGAAGCCCTGGCTGCTATTTCACTGAATGCGGCAAAGATTATGGGTGTGTCAGATAAAACCGGAAGTATAGAAGTTGGCAAGGATGCTAATATAGTAGTGAGTGAGGGTGATTTGCTGGATATGCGTACCAGCAATGTAACAGATGCTTTTATACAGGGAAGAAAAATTGATCTGACAGATAAACACAAACTGCTAAATGAAAGGTTTGAGCAGAAGTATGAATTAAAAACCAAAAAAGGGTTTTAAAACTCCTTATCAGAAGCAGCCGGATGAACTGATTTGTTCATCCGGTTTTTTAATGATTATGATGTTCGTTATTATCATCTAATTCGATATGCTCTCCGCAATGAGGGCAACGGTGCGTTTTCTTTATTTTGTTTTTTCTGAATTCTTCCTGGAAACCCGCAGCCAGAATACCCGCAGGTATGGCAAAGAAGGCAATACCGGTAAGCATAATCACACTGGCCATTGCTTTACCAAGGTTGGTAAGCGGATACATATCTCCGTAGCCTGTGGTAGTAAGCGTTACTACCGCCCACCAGATAGTATGAGGTATACTTTTAAACTCACTTGTTTCTTCAGTAGGATACATATGTTCTGCAAAATAGATGATACAGGCAGAGATAATAATAAGGAACAGTGCCAGTATAAAGCTAAGCATCAGTTCATTTTTTCTGCGTTTAAATACATTGGCAATCATATGTACTGATTCTGTGTAGGCGGTAAGCCTGAAAAGCCTGATTACCCGCAGCAGCCTTAATATCCTTAGTTCCCGCAAATCGAATGGTATACCAATAAAATATGCGAGGATGGAAGGGAGAATGGCAAACAGGTCAATCAACGCTCCGGGTGATAGCATGTACTTTACCCGCCCCCAAAAGCTGTGTTTATATTTTTCTTCATGGTTGCTGCTCCATACCCGAAGGATGTATTCAATAGAAAAGATGATTACAGACACAAGGTCGAAATAGTAGAAAAACTCGGAGTATTTATTATGTATTTCTTTAACCGTTTCAAGGATAACAGCCAAAACGTTAAGGATTATCAGCACAATGATAAAAACATTGATAATCTTGTCCCAGCGTTTATCGCCTACTATTTCGGGGTGCAGCAGTCCATGCACTTTCTTTTTTGTACCCTTGTACATTTTATCTGCAGGTTTTGGTCATTCTAAAGATAAAATAAATCCCCCTTGCTTTAACGGCAAGGGGGATTTATTATCTGAACTTCAAGATATTTTATGAATCCTTCCCGTGGCAGTGCTTGTATTTCTTACCGCTTCCGCAGGGGCAGGGGTCATTACGGCCAATTTTTGGGCCAACGGTTACAGGTACCAGTTTATCTTTTTCATTAGCTGCATAATCATCGCCAACTGCATCTACTTCGTCTTTATTCGCTTTCATCTTACTCATGTCAGTTTTTTGCTGACGGCCCTCTTTCAAAGGAGCATCTTCCTGCTGAATGGGTATGGATGAGTGACTCAGGAATGAAACTATATCTTTATTGACATCGGCATTCATGTTCCTGAATTGATTATATGCTTCCATTTTATAAATAACCAA
>CAZTKV010000115.1:3719-8202 GCA_964614285.1 uncultured Chitinophaga sp.
TTTTGTGCCCGCTGTATACTGTTACTGATCATGCTGTGCTGTATCACATCACCTTCTTTGTATCCAAGTTTGTCCATCAGCGAAGCAATACGTTCACTGCCGAACATTCGCATCAGATCATCTTCCAGTGATACATAGAATTGTGATGAGCCGGGATCACCCTGGCGACCAGCACGGCCACGCAACTGCCTGTCTACACGACGGCTTTCATGTCTTTCGGTACCAATAATAGCCAGGCCACCTGCTTCTTTTACACCAGGACCAAGTTTGATATCTGTACCACGACCGGCCATATTAGTTGCAATAGTAACAGCACCTGCCAATCCTGCTTCCGCCACTACCTGTGCTTCCCTGGCATGTTGTTTTGCATTCAATACATTATGCGGGATCTTTTTTTGTTGCAGCATCCTGCTCAATAACTCACTTACTTCCACAGAAGTAGTACCTACAAGACAAGGACGGCCTGCATTGCGAAGGTTTTCAATCTCGTCAATGACGGCTTTATATTTTTCCCTTTTCGTTTTATAAACGAGATCTTGTTTATCATCCCTGACCATTTTCAGGTGGGTGGGCACATTTACCACATCCAGTTTATAAATGCTCCATAATTCAGCGGCTTCGGTTTCAGCAGTACCCGTCATCCCCGCCAGTTTGTGGTACATACGGAAATAATTCTGCAAAGTAATGGTAGCATAGGTTTGAGTAGCCGCTTCAATCTTTACATTTTCTTTGGCTTCTAACGCCTGGTGTAATCCATCACTATAGCGCCTGCCTTCCATAATACGGCCTGTCTGTTCGTCTACAATTTTAATGGCCCCATCAATTATTACATATTCCACATCTTTGGCAAACAATGTGTATGCTTTCAGTAATTGTTGAACTGTGTGGATCCGATCAGCTTTTTGTGCATATTCGTTCAGAACAATTTCTTTCTGCTGTAGTTTTTCATCAGCTGTTGCAGTATTTTTTTCTACTTCAGCAAGTTTAACTCCAATGTCTGGTAAAACAAAGAATTCCGGGTCTTCACCGGTTTTGGTGATCATAGCAAGACCTTTATCTGTAAGCTCTACCGAGTTATTCTTTTCGTCTATATGAAAAAGCAGGTCTTCATCGACAATGTGCATATTACGCATCTGGTCCTGCAGGTAATAGTTCTCTGCTTTCTGCATTTTTACCCGTATCCCCGGTTCACTCAGGAACTTAATGACCGGACCATATTTTGGCAAGCCACGATGTGCTCTGAACAGGTAGAGGCCACCACTTTTGGGGTCATCATCACCTTCAGCGATGCGTTTCTTTGCTTCATTTAAGCAATTACGAATTATTCTTTCCTGTTCCTGCACCAGTTGCTGAATCCTTGGTTTGTGAATATGAAATTGCTGGTCTTCTCCTTTAGGTACAGGACCAGAAATAATTAAAGGAGTTCTTGCATCATCAATCAAAACAGAATCAACTTCATCCACCATCGCATAGTGATGTTTACGTTGCACCATTTCTTCCGGTGTATGTACCATGTTGTCACGCAGGTAATCAAAACCAAACTCATTATTGGTACCATATGTAATATCTGCGAGATATGCTTTTCTTCTTTCTTCACTGTTCGGCTGGTGTTTGTCTATGCAGTCGACAACTAATCCGAGCCATTCGAAAATTGTTCCGTTCCATTCCTGGTCACGACGAGCCAGGTAATCGTTCACTGTTACAATATGAACACCTTCGCCGGGTAATGCATTCAGGTAGGCGGGAAGTGTAGATACAAGGGTTTTACCTTCACCCGTTGCCATTTCTGAGATCTTTCCCTGGTGTAATACAATACCACCAATCAATTGAACATCATAATGCACCATGTTCCAGGTAACTTGTCCGCCGGCAGCTGTCCAGGTATTCTTGAAAATTGATTTATCACCATCGATAGAAATATAGTCCTTCTTTACACTCAAATCTCTGTCCAATTGTGTGGCAGTGGAAATGAGCTCGGTATTTTCTTTGAAGCGGCGGGCTGTCTCCTTAATGACTGCAAAAGCTTCCGGAAGAATTTGCTCCAGTGCTTCTTCTATTTTTTTGTCCCGGTCTTTTTTCAGTTTATCCACTTCCTGGTAGATGGCGTCCTTGCCAAGCAGATCGTTAAAAGGCAATTCCTCTGCAGCTGTATTCTTTTGAGCAATTTCAGCGTCAATTTCTGCCAGGTGTTCTTTGATGCGCTGACGAAACTCCAGTGTTTTATTGCGAAGCTGATCATTGCTCAACGATTGGTAAGCAGCAAAAAAGTCGTTGATCTTTGCAACATATGGCTCAATCTTTTTTACATCTTTTTCCGACTTACTGCCACCAAAAATTTTTGAAATAAAACCAAGCATAAAATAAGTGTTGTTGGGTATTCCCTGGTTGTAATAATTAATGGAATTTAGAATGTCAAATAAGGTGCTACAACTTGCTTTAAGCCAATTTGACAGAACATTCCCCTTTTACAGGGGCAGCAAAGATAATGTAATTGGTCCAGCGGCCATAAGGTCTGAATGCTAAGCTGTTCAAAAAATTTTTATGAAGAAAAAACACTCTTTACTTCTTTGTGTACAGGTTTTTACATTGTTTCTGTGTGCACAAGCGCAAGATCATGTGATAACCTGGGATGCAGATACACTGCAATGTATTTTCCCCGATAAGCCCCGGAAAGAGGGGGTAAGGCCTGGTTCGAAATACGAGAATGGTCATATTCGGTTGCTGGCGCATTTTGAGAACGATTCAATACGGGTAATTGAGGCCGGAGACATAAAAGGATATTCCCGGAAAAAACATGGTAAATCGTTGTTATGTGATGGTGTTTTTGAGTCTGTCGAGGTGACTGAGCAGGAACAACGATATATTTATTCTGGCCGCAATGATGGTAAAAGATGGTATTTCCTTAACAGGATTTTCTCGGGCAAATACGCATCGCTATATGTAATGTATACAAGCAGAACATCGGGACCACCTTCTCCCTTCTACTTTGTAAGAAAAATGGATCATGAGAAGATAAAACCTGTATTATTAAGGAACTGGAAACAGGTTTTTGATCACCTGCATGATCCTGTAATCAACGCGGACTTCAAAACTGAAAATTATAAGGGGAAGCAAAAAAATTATTTGCATATTGTGAAAGAATATAACCGTCTTAAAGAGAGGGTGTCAAAAAACCAATAAAGGTTTAAAAGTGCTTACTTAATTTGCAGGGATGTTCAATCTATCACACTGCTATAACCGGAAGACCTTTCTTATAGCCATGTTAGTTTTGGTTCTTATGAGTTGTGGAAGGACGGATAAACCCGCTACTCAGCAATTTAACACCGACTGGGTTTATTTTAATTACACAATAAGTGCGGAAGAGGGGGATGATAATCTAACAGTACTGGTCCGTTTTCTGATGGGAGAGAACGATGAAGCAGTCTCTATTCCTGGCGGAGCTTCTGTAATGCTTGACGATGAAATATTGAATCCGGACAGTTCTAAAAAAGCAGGAACTTTCTACGAAGTACATAAACCCATTACTTCTTTTACCGGCAAGCATATTATTACATACACTGATGCATCCGGGAAGCAGTATAAGCATGAATTTAATTTTCAGCCGCTTGTTCTTTCCACCTATATTCCGGATACTGTTCAACGACAGGATATGCTACTGGAGTTGCTGGGATTAGAAGAGGTGGATTATGTCAGAATCCTTGCTACTGATACGTCATTTTTGAGTGATGGAATAAACCGACTGGATACTGTAAAAAATAGGCAGCTGAACATTTCAGTCAACGACTTCAGTAAACTGGTGAACGGGCCAGTTCAACTGGAACTGAACCGGGAGTACGAAATTCCTGTAGAAAATGGCATGGGATCGGGTGGGAAAATGGCTATTACTTACCGCCTCAGGCGGGAATTTATTCTTAAGGACTAAGCTGAATCAGAAGGATTTACACAAATAAGTCACATGCAGTTCACTGAGGGATTTTTATTTTAAGATGCTATGGAATTTTAGCCCTCAGACCATACCTTTGCGGCCAATTTAAGTAAGATTTATGGCAGGTCAGTTAAAAGAGGTTCGTAACCGGATTAAGTCGGTACAAAGTACACAGCAGATTACCAAAGCCATGAAAATGGTGAGTGCGGCGAAACTGCGCCGGGCCCAGGATGCCATTATTCAGATGCGTCCTTATGCACAGAAACTGCAGGAGATGCTCAGCAATATTGTAAGTAATAGTGAAAGCGGAACAGGTATGTCTTTGGCTGCTGAACGCACAGCAGAGAAAGTATTGCTGATTGTTATTACCAGCGACCGTGGCCTTGCCGGAGCTTTTAATGCGAATATCATTAAGCTGGCAAAGGCAACTATTGCAGAGAAATATGCTGACCAGCACAAAAAGGGTAATGTTACTATCTGGAATATCGGTAAGAAAGGATACGAAAACTTTATCAAGGCCAATTATAAAGCAGATGCCGCATTCAAAGATATTTTCCT
>CAZTKV010000116.1:0-8149 GCA_964614285.1 uncultured Chitinophaga sp.
CTTTCTTTGATTCATTATGCAGGCAGGGAGTTTTTTTTGACCGGTGCTTCACCCCACATTTCTCTACGGCAAGGGCTTTGTTTGCTATTTTATCCGGCATACCTGATGCACAATTGTTCAAGTTCTCCAGCCGTAATCCTCAGGCCGTGCAGCAACATACCATTGTTGATAACCTCAGTGATTATGAAAAACATTATTTTCTTGGAGGCAGCCCTGAATTCAACAATTTTGAAGGACTGCTGAAAAATATTGATGGATTACAGATGCATACCGGCGATGATTTTAAAGCACCAAAAGTAAATGTATGGGGTGTAAGTGATAAAGATCTTTTTTTGGAGGCAAACGAACTTTTCAAAAAAAAGGATAAACCTTTTTTTGCGTATATACAGACTTCAGGTAACCATCGGCCTTACAACCTGACAATACCAAAAAATGATACAGATTTTGTAAGGGTGTTGGTGCCGGATGAAGAGTTAAAGAAGTATGGTTTTGAATCGCTGGATGAGTTCAACTGTTTCCGCTATTCAGATTATTGTTTCAGGAAATTCATAGAGGCAGCACAAAAAGAGAACTACTTTCATAATACCATTTTTGTTTTTGTAGGAGATCATGGTCTGGCAGGAAATGCAGAAGCAATGTATCCGCCGGTATGGACAGAGCAACGGCTTACCGATGAACATGTACCACTGTTATTCTATGCACCTGATCTGCTGGTTCCTCAAAAAAGGACTGAAGTGGTATCGCAGATAGATGTGCTGCCAACTATTGCGGGAATGCTGCACCAGTCATATGTGAATACTGCATTGGGAAGAGATCTGCTTGATCCGGGAAAGAAAAATAATTTTGCTTTCATCACCAATACAGCTGATGGTATCGGGATGGTAACGGATGAATTTTATTTTACCCGCAATATCAATTCCGGTGAAGAGCTGTTAAGTCCGCTGCAGCCTTCTTTGTCAGCATACACTAAACAACAGAAAGATTCTATCCGTAAGCGGCTTTCCACTTTTACAATAGCCTATTATGAGACGGCTAAATACCTGCTGATGAATAACCAGAAAGATTAATACTGTTTTTTTGCTATGACGATCAGCCTCGGTGTTGCTCTTACATCATACGGACTGAACTGGTAATCTCCAAATACCTCCTGTACCTGCAGGCCCTGGTAGCTTAACATATCGGTAAATTCGCCTAACGAAAATTTTGCGACTTTCTCAGTATACTCCAGCGGGGAATTCAATGAATTATCTCTTACGGTAATTTTTTTGTAGAAATGGGTTTCGTCATCCCAGCGATGTATATCATATTGAGTGCCGCTGATCTCACGGGATTCATTATAGACAAGATGTTCTTCTGCAAAATGTGTATTCAGGTAATCAATTACAAATACCGCATCCCGCTTCAGGCTTTTGGCAATTGTGCGGATCGCATCATCATGTTCCCTTCTTGTCTTAAAATAGCCAAAGCTGGTAAAGAAATTAAAGGCATATTGAAAATAGTTGCCCCAAAATGGTAATCGCATGTCATGCACATAAAAATCCAGGTTATCTTTCTCGAACTGTTTGGCATAAGCGATACTATCAGCAGAAATATCAATACCCGTGACTGCAAAACCAAGCGAAGCCAGTGTTTTGCTGTGACGTCCCTTTCCGCAGGCAACATCCAGCATCCGGCTGCCGGGTACCGGTTGTAAATAACTGATCAGCCTTTTTATAAAGGCTTCAGCTTCTTTCTCATCTCTTTCAAAGTATAGTTTGTGATAAAAAGGGGAATTGAACCAGTTTTTATACCAGGAGGTCTCTGCCATATAACAAATGTAAGGATGCCGTTTAAAAACGTATTGAAAATGAAAAACGTATTTTTGCCTCCCTAAAAGAAATAATAGTGGCTTTAATAAAAAGTATATCCGGGATCAGAGGTACGATTGGTGGTAAACCTGGTGAAAATCTTACACCGGTTGATGTGGTAAAATTTGCCGCCGCATTTGGTACTATCATAGCAGAAGGGAAGCAAACAACGAAGATTGTTATTGGCCGTGATGGCCGGATCAGCGGAGCCATGGTACAACAACTGGTGGTCAATACGCTGATCGGTTTGGGTATTGATGTGATTGACCTTGGTTTGTCAACCACACCCACAGTAGAAGTAGCAGTGAAAATGGAAAATGCAGACGGTGGTATCATTCTTACTGCCAGTCATAATCCCAGGGAATGGAATGCTCTGAAACTACTTAATTCGGAAGGAGAGTTTATTTCAGCTGAAACAGGAGTAAAAGTACTTGAGCTGGCAGCTAAAGAAGATTTCTCCTTTGCCGCTGTGGATAAATTAGGAACAGTGACAACTGATGATAGCTATCTGCAAAAGCATATTGATGCCATTCTAAAGTACCCATTGGTAAATGCAAAAGCTATAGCCAAACAGCATTTTAAAGTGGTAGTGGATGCTATTAACTCAACCGGTGCTATTTATGTACCTGCTTTATTAAAAGCACTGGGTGTGACTGAGGTGATTGTATTGAATGGTGAAGTGAATGGAAAATTTGCCCATAACCCGGAGCCTTTGCCGGAACATCTCTCCCAGTTGTGTAATGAAGTTGTGCAGCAGAAAGCTCACCTGGGTATTGCTGTTGATCCTGATGTTGACAGGCTTTGCTTTGTTAACGAAGACGGCACCTTGTTTGGCGAAGAATATACGCTGGTGGCAGTGGCTGATTATGTATTGAGTAAGCGAAAAGGCAATACAGTAAGTAATATGAGCAGCACTAAGGCGCTGAAGGAAGTAACCCTGAAACATGGAGGAGCGTATTCGCCATCGGCAGTAGGAGAGGTGAATGTGGTAAAGAAGATGAAAGAAGTAAATGCAGTAATTGGCGGAGAAGGTAATGGAGGTATCATCGTTCCCGATTTTCATTATGGCCGTGATGCATTGATTGGCATTGGTTTATTTTTAAGCCATCTCGCCAATCATAAAAAAGGAATTAAATCGTTGCGCAGTACATACCCGGATTATTTTATTTCAAAGAATAAGATTGAGTTGCATAATGGAGTGGATGTAAAAGGGATTTTTGAAAAGATCAGGATGAAATACAAGAGTAATCCCATCAATACTGAAGACGGGCTGAAGATAGAGTTTGATAATGACTGGGTTCACCTGCGTACATCCAATACGGAGCCAATCATCCGCATTTATGCGGAGAGTGATTTTGAGACCAAAGCCAATAATATCGCCATGCAGCTGATGCGGGATATTAAAGAATTTAGTTAACGGCTTCCTTGTGTTAACTCATAAGGTCTTCCGGTTTTATCGGTAGTTTATTTATTCTTTTACCCGTTGCATTAAACACTGCATTGGCTACGGCTGCTGCAAATCCTACTAACGCAATTTCACCAACACCTTTTGCGCCTGTTGCGTTGATCACAGGGTCAGGTTTATTGGGAAACCAGGTGTCAATATACGGTACATCCGTATGTAGCGGCATATGGTAACTTCCTAAATTGTCATTGACATATTTTCCTGTTGTGTGGTCAATGAGTACTTCTTCGGTCAATGCCATTCCTATGCCGCCAACCGCACCGCCAATCATCTGGCTGCGGGCTGTTTTCTCACTGATGATCTTTCCGCCGTCACCGGTTGCAACAATTTGTTTTAGTTTGACAGCGCCGGTTGCGGGGTCAACATGCACTTTTACAAAATGAGCAGAAAATGAGTTCATGGCATATTTCTGCGCTTCGGCAGCTGCACGGCCTGACTCCTGGATAATTTCAACCTGTTCTTTACCAGTAACCTTCACCAGTTCGCTCATTGATATCCTGGCAGAACCATCTTTCTTTGAAATAAGTTGTTCGTTTTTTATTTCAATATCATCTGCTGATAAAGTTTTAAATGATGCCACATTTGCGATTGCAAGCTCTTTCAGGTTTTTTTTCAGGGCATCACAAACAAGACTTACACCATTTCCTAAAGTGGAAGTGGTGGTTGAGCCTCCCTGCGTAGGTCCCGGTGGAAAATCGGTATCACCCAGCATGAAACGGATCTTTGATGCCGGCATATCCATTACTCCTTCTGCAATTTTTACCATGGCTGTAGCCGTACCCGGTCCCATATCGCTTACAGCACTCTGTAGTGTAAGTGTGCCATCCTTTTTCAGTATAGCTTTCACCGCTGCATTACCTCTTCCTGCACCAAATACACCACCACCCATGCCATAACCCACCAGCATACCGTCTTCTTTTAATAAACCGGGTGTAGTTGGTCTCTTGTTCCAACCTATTTTTTCTCTTCCTGCATCATAACACTCTTTCAGGAATTTGCTTGACCATGGCAGTTTACTAACGGGATGCAGTTCTGCATAATTCTTAACCCTCAACTCAACGGGATCCATATTCAGCTTGTAAGCCAGTTCATCCAATGCACTTTCCAGTGCGAATGCGCCGGTGGCTTCTCCGGGGCCACGCATCCAGGTAGGCGTATTCAAATCAAGAGGCAGGATTTTATAGCTGGTGTTTACATTCGGGCAGTCATATAAAAACTGGGAGGCATTTACAATGCCCTCCCGGTAATCTTCATACCGGGATGTATTGCTGACAGCGTGATGCGTAATTCCAACCAGTTTGCCTTCTTTGGTGGCGCCAATAGCAATCTTTTGCCATGATTGCGGACGATAGCCCACCATAGAGAACATTTGACGGCGGTTGAGTAATACTTTGACGGGCCTCTTAACTTTTTTAGCAGCAATAACGGCCGCAGGCACATTGGGCCAGCTTCTCAATGATGCTCCAAAAGCGCCACCGACATATTCTGTTATCACACGGACATTTTTTTCCTCTAAACCAAAGCACCTGGCCAGTTGTGACTGTGTGCCTTTGGGGCCCTGCGATTTATCATACACTGTCAGTTTATCATCTCCTTCCCAGATGGCGATGGTGGCATGCATCTCCATGGGATTATGTGTTTCTATCGGTGTAAAAAATTCTGCTTCTACAAATACATCCGCCTTTTTATAGGCATCCGGCTCACCTCTTTTGTATTCGCCGATCTTTTTCAATTTAGTTTCATCGGTTCTCAATTTTTCAAAATCAGTTTCAAATGCTTCTGTGATATATTCTGCTTTTACCAGTTTAGCAGCTTTTACTGCTTTCTCCCAGGTATCAGCTACTACAAGGGCAATCGGCTGGCCATAATGATAAACAAGGTTATTATTAAAAACTTTTAGTCCCTGCCATTCAAAGCCTCTTTTATTCAGCTCTTTATCGTGGGGCCTGTAACCTGGAACCGGCGGGCAATTTTGGTAAAATATAATGTCAAGCACACCGGGACTGTTTTTTGCTTCGGCAATCAACAGGTTTTTTATAGCTCCTCTTGCAATAGTGCTGGTCACAAAAACGCCATAGGCAATATTATCTATACGCTGATCAGCTGTGTATTTGGCACGACCTGTAACCTTTTCAATTCCGTCTACCCGGTCATCGTTTAAAAAAATATTCTTATCCATAACAAGTATGTTGGGATTGATAAATTCAATTCTGTTTAAATTTTCTGTCCGCTTTTTTTAACCTCCATAATGGCGTCAACAATGTTGGGATAGGCTCCGCAACGGCAGATATTGCCACTCATATATTCCCGTATCTCGTCTGGTGTATTTGCTTTTCCGTCTTTGACACAGGCAACAGCGGACATGATCTGCCCGGGTGTGCAATAGCCACATTGAAAAGCATCGTGTTTGATGAATGCTTCCTGCATGGGGTGCAATTTATCGCCCTGCCCTAATCCTTCAATCGTAGTGATCTTTTTGCCATTATTATCAACGGCTATAGACAAACAGGAGTTCACCCTTTGTCCATCTACATGAACAATGCAGGCACCACAATGTCCCTGGTCGCATCCCTTTTTTGTTCCTGTAAGTCCCAATTGTTCCCTCAGCATATCCAGTAAACTCATAGATGGATCAACTGCCAGGGAATAATCCTTGCCATTGATCTGCAATTTAATGGGGGCTTTTTCAAAGAAGGAAGCTATAGCCTCGTTTTGTTCGCCGGCATTGAGCAGTGCTTTTGGCGCAATACTTAAAACGGTGATGGCTGTTGTTTTTTTTAGAAAGCTGCGGCGGCCTTCACCATCACAATTGTGTTCTGGATGTTTCATGTGTTTATCTTTTATATCACCGCCTTTGGCGGTTTTTGAATTTGTCACATGTTATGCCCCCAATATTTATTGCCGGTTGGTATGCAGCTTTTGTTTACGGGCATTTCATGAGAAAAAATTGTACAACAAATTACTTTTTTTCGGGCAGGCTGTAAAATAAAATTATCGCTTGACGATTCGTTAACTGTCCTCCCTGATACTTCTATTTGATATGTAGCCACGACACTGGGATGCCTTATATTTGCAGCCTTATTAATTCGTTTTCTTACTGCGATATGGATCGTATTTACCTGGATAATGCCGCTACTACGGCACTTGATAAAGAAGTGCTGGATGCCATGATGCCTTATATGACATCACATTTTGGCAATCCTTCTTCTATTTATTCTTATGGAAGGGAAAGCCGGCTGGCTATTGAAACGGCCCGTAAGACAGTAGCGAAGATCCTTAATGCGAATCCCGGCGAAATATTTTTCACCAGCGGGGGAACAGAAAGTGATAATATGGCCATTGCATCGGCTATTCATGACCTGGGCTGCCGTCATATCATCACTTCGCCCATTGAGCATCATGCCGTATTACATGCTGTGGAGCATTTTGATCATGATGATGTAGTGACCAGCAGTTTTGTTAAGATATACCCGGACGGGCATGTGGATTTAAATGATCTCGAAGATCAGCTGGCAAATCATGAGGAACGTTGCCTCGTATCATTGATGCATGCCAATAATGAAATTGGAAACCTGCTCGATATTAACGCTGCCGGCGAGATATGTAAAAAATATAATGCCATCTTTCATTCAGATACAGTACAAACGGTAGGTCATTACAAGATAGATCTCCGCAGCAAGCCGCTTCATTTTGCCACGGGGGCCGGTCATAAGTTTCACGGGCCAAAAGGAATCGGTATATTATATATCAATGATAATATAAAAGTAAAACCGATGATCTTTGGGGGCGGCCAGGAACGAAATATGAGGGCCGGTACAGAGAATCTCTACGGAATAGTTGGTTTTGCAAAAGCACTTGAACTCGCAGACGCTAATATGGAAAGAGACAGTGCTTATATTCAATCATTGAAGACATACATGATTGAACAACTGCAGAAACATATCAAAGGGGTTCAGTTTAACGGAGACTATAATGGTAAGAGCCTGTATACCGTTTTAAATGTATCATTCCCCAAAACAGAAAAGTCAGAAATGATCCTCTTTAACCTGGATATGCAGGGTATTTGTGTCTCAGGTGGCAGCGCCTGCAGCAGCGGGGCCGATGTGGGAAGTCATGTAATCAGGGCACTCAATAATAACCCCAACCTAGTGCCGGTCCGTTTTTCTTTCTCCAGGCATAATACAAAGGATGAGGTCGATACGGTGGTTAGGAAACTCAGTGAGTTGATTTAACCCGGTAAAAAAAATAAATTTGGGTAATTACGAAATTCTCGTAGCTTTACGAAAATTTCGTAGAAATGGAAAAACTCACCCATGCTGAAGAAGAAACCATGCAGGCTGTATGGCGAACCGGCGAAGGTAATGTGAAAGCCTTTATGGATCATCTTGATGAATCTCTTCCTTATACCACCGTTGCTTCAACCATTAAGAATCTTGAAAGGAAAGGATACCTGCTCAGCAGGCTTGTCGGGAATGCCTATTTGTATAAACCAGCCGTGAGTGAAGATGAGTATAAGAAAAAATTCATGGGGAAAGTGGTGAAAGAGTATTTCGATAACTCTTATAAGGAACTGGTGAATTTTTTTGTAGAACAGAAAAAATTATCTGCCAAAGAGCTGAAAGAAATAATCAGCATGATTGAGAAGGGAAACAGTTAATCATTCAACTTATCACAATGCCTTTTTTCATTTTATACCTGCTAAAATTATCTGTCAGCCTTGCGGTAGTGTTTTTGTTTTACGTAAGCTGACATTTTATAACTGGAACCGCTGGTATCTGCTGGGTTATACTCTGTTATCCTTCCTGGTTTCATTTATTGATATATCGCCGGTATTAGA
>CAZTKV010000117.1:0-8043 GCA_964614285.1 uncultured Chitinophaga sp.
CCGGCAAAAGCGAGACCTTCCAAAACAAGTTTATTTGCAGGAGCGCTGATCAATTCTTTCACGAATAACTTGTTTAATGTTCCCTGTATGATTTTTTTACCAGTCAGCAGTTTAACGGTTGTGTTTTTACCATTAACATTCATAACGTCAATTAGCGAACCCAATTTTTTTTGATCTTGTTTGAAAGAATCAAGTCTTAGGCTCACCAGGCCATTTTCCCAGCTAACACCGTTTGCATACACATTGCCGGTAAATTCATAGACCTGTAATTCCTTAACCTGTACATCTGAAAGTGAAATGTTAAGATCTTCGTCAGTTGACATTACATTAATATTCCCTGCCCTGAAACTTCCATCAGACCCATTATACCTGATGCCTTTCAGGTTTATCTTCATCTTTCCTGATTGTATACTTCCATATTTAAAGAAAAGTCCTCCCAGGGAATTTCTAATGCCTGCTAATCTTGTGGAAGAAAGTAACGACTGGCTGCTGACAGAGAATGTGGCCTTATGTAATAGTATTTTTAAATCATCTTTCAAAGTCAAATCAACTGTTCCGTCTACTACATCCAGTTGCTTTAAGTCCATGTACTCATTTACAGCCGCCAGAGACTGAAACAAGGTTCTTCTTTTTTTGAATTCTGGGGTTATTGTATAATGTATATAAGGATTATACATGGTGGCTGCGTCAGCTTTGAATGTTCTTTCAAATACAAGGTCGTCCCATGAAAGACCAGACAGATTAAACCGGGGAATGCTGAATGTGTTTGTAATTTTTCCTTTGTTTAATTTGTTAAATACAAACCTGCTTAGTATCAGGTTATCATTTCGGAAAAGAATGCTGTCAAATTGTATGCTGTATGTGCTGTCTTTAATAAAGTTCTCATAATTGCGGATGGCCATTGAGAAGCTTTTAACCCTAAACGGTTTTTCAGCATTCTTATTAATGCTCAGGCCATTCATCTCAAAATTATTTTTACTAAACACAAATGTATTGGGTACCCCATCTTTTTTGGTCAGAATGCTGAAATCTGCATTGGCTACTACAACATGGTTCAGATCAAGATCACCGGTTAGTTGTTGTATGATATTTTCCAGTTTTGGTGGTTTCTTTTTTAGGCCATTTTTTGTATAGGTAATAGCTTCGAGATTGAACTTTGGGTTGACACAATAAACAGAATCGGCTTTAATCACTTCATGCCTGTACAAAGTATCAAAGTCTATACTCGTCATCATCAAGGCATCAAAGAATACATTAAAAGAAGAAGAAGTGCTGTCTGTTCGGATAGCAGCGATAGTACAGCTGTCAAACTCTACTAATTTGTTTTTAAGATTTATCCGGAAGCTCCGGAAACTAAGCTTATGCCTTCCGTTAGGGAAAGTGATATCCTGGTTGTTTGTTTTTAATACAATATTGTCGCTGAAAAAAACTTTCTCATTTACCCGTGCCCTGCTACTGTCTACCTTCAGGTTATCAATATCAAGTTGCAGGTTGCTGATGTAAACAGGCTTTTGTCCGGGTTCTGCTTTATTGGCTAGAATGAATGTGGCATTTTCAAGCTTAAATTTTTTTACCTGGAGAACTTCGATCGCATCCTGGATGGATGAGTAGATTTTTCCCATTTCTTCCGGGATGGATATATCTTTTCTTTTACCGGCAATATCAGTTTCCTTAATCCTGTTTACTTCAATTACCGGGTTTGACAATGACAAAGTATCAATCAGCAATTCTTTGCTGAACAAAAGGGGAATAAGCCCTTTACCTTTCATTTTTAATTTATCAATGCTAAAGCGATAAGACCTGGAAGAGGTGCTGGTGTCGGTATTAACGAAGACGGCTTTCTCTATTTCAATTTTGTTGCTAAAGTAACCAAAACGAAGCTTTTCTATTTTCAGGTTTATTTTACCTTTTGACCGGGATTCAACAAGGTCTTCAATTATTCCTTTGGCATGGGCCCTGAACCAAAGATGGAATCCAAAAAGTAATGCTGCAAGGATACCAATAATGAATCCTGTTATCTTTAATGTTTTCCTGATGTAACGTACGGCCAACCGATAAGATTTAACAGTGAATTTACCGAATTAAAATGTGCAGCAAATGAAAAAGCCCCGCTTTGTGATGAACGAAGAGGGCTTTTAGTGATTTTTACGGTTTAGCTAACATTTGAACCGGTATCAATGGTATTTTCCGGGTTGATGAAGTGCAATTTTCCAGTTTTATCTTCTGCCATCAATATCATTCCATTACTTTCAATACCACGCATTTTCCTGGGGGCAAGGTTTGTTACTACCGTTACCTGTTTGCCTACAATTTCTTCTGGTTTAAAATGTAAAGCAATCCCGCTTACAATAGTTCTTGTCTCAAAACCAAGGTCAACAGATAGTTTTAGGAGCTTGTCTGCTTTTTCTACTTTTTCTGCTGAAACGATTGTCCCAACTTTCAGGTCTATCCTGGCAAAGTCATCAAATTGTATTTCACTTTTTATTACTGATTCAGTTTTTATTTCTTCTTTTTTCGGTTCTTCCATTTTTTTCAACCCGTTTTTAAGTTTTTCAATTTGTTCTGCTATTTCAGTGTCTTCAATTTTCCTGAATAATAGTTGTGGTTCCCTTAAACTATATCCTGTACTGAGTAGCTTTAATTTACCTGCATTTTCCCAATCAAGCATTTTGTCAACCACTTTCATCATATGTAACATGCTTTTGGCAGTGTTAGGCAGGAATGGGTTGATAAAAATGGCCAGATTCGCTGTCAATTGTAAACACAAATACATGGTGTTATCAATGCTCTTCTGGGCTTCAGGACTTTCGGCCAATTTCTTGGCAACGATCCAGGGTTCTTTTTTCTGCATGTACTGGTTGCCTTTCCTCGACAAATCGATCACTTCGTATAATGCTTCCCTGAACTTATACTGCTCTAACAGCGATTCAATTTTTGCTTTCGCATTTTCAATTTCACCGATCAGTATTTTATCATTATCATCTAAAATACCTGTGTGCAATGTTGGAACCTTACCTCCGCACAGTTTATGCATCAAAACCCATGTTCTGTTCACGAAATTGCCAAATATGCTTACCAGTTCACTGTTCACTGCATCCTGGAATCCTTTCCACATAAACTCGCTGTCTTTTGTTTCAGGTGCAATTTGTGTCAGGTAATACCTCAGCATATCCACACACTGACCACCGCCATTTTCTTTTTTTACAAAATCATTGATATAGTCCCGCATATCCAGCTTCCAGTTGCGGCTGGTACTCATCTTGTCGCCTTCCAGGTTCAGGAATTCATTGGCCGGAACATTTTCGGGTAAAATGTCGCCATGCAGTTTCAGCATAACAGGGAAGATGATACAGTGGAATACAATATTGTCTTTACCAACAAAATGGACAAGTTTGGTGTCTTTATCCTGCCAGTAAGGTTTCCAGTCTTTCTTATTGTCAATAGCCCACTGTTTTGTGGCACTGATATATCCTATTGGTGCATCAAACCACACATATAATACTTTGCCTTCGGCCTCTTTTAATGGAACCTTAACGCCCCAGTCAAGGTCTCTTGTTACTGCTCTTGATTGCAGACCACCTTCGATCCAGCTTTTACATTGACCAACCACTGTTGACCTCCAGTCATCTTTATGTTGTTCCAGGATCCATTCTCTTAAAAACTGCTCATGTTTTCCCAAAGGCAGATACCAATGGGTTGTTTTTTTCTTGATTGGTGTTTTCCCGCTCAAAGTGCTTACAGGGTTGATCAGTTCATCGGGGCTCAATGTTCTGCCGCATGTTTCGCATTGATCACCAAAGGCCCGGTCGCTTCCACAATTTGGGCAAGTTCCTTTAATATAACGGTCAGCTAAAAACGTTTTGGCTTCCTCGTCAAAGTATTGCTCTGTTTCTTTAGTTTCCAATTCGCCGGCATCATTCAGCCGGGTAAAGAATTCCTGTGCTGTTTCATGATGGATAGGCTCACTGGTGCGGTGATAAATATCAAAGCTCATACTAAGGTCTTCAAAGTCCTGCTTCATCGCTTCGTGGTATTTATCAATAATGGCCCTTGGTGTTGTTCCTTCCTTTGTTGCCTGGATAGGAATCGCTGTACCGTGTTCATCGCTGCCGCATACAAAGACCACATCTCTTTTTTGTGCCCGCAGGTAGCGAACATATATGTCGGCTGGTATGTAGGCGCCTGCCAGGTGGCCCACATGTTTCAGCCCATTGGCATAAGGGAGGGCAGACGTAATCAAGTATCTTTTCGGATTGGTCATGTATAGATCCTGTCTTTATTAGCCTGCAAAAATACCGGAATAGCAATCATTGCCCAAAAGGACGATTTCAGATACCTTTAGAACCTGAACCTTTAAACCACACTGTATGCGAAAATTCATGCTATTTTTTGCTATTACATTCCTGCAGCAGGCCAGGGCAAATGATGGTGTTTTTTATTCTACCGGAAATACATTAGTTCCCCTGAAAGAAACTACCATCCGCCTGAAGAAAGAGATACTCAACCTGGAGCGGAAAGGAGACTGGATGCAGGTAGATATTTATTTTGAATTCTTTAATCCCGGGGCTGAAAGAGAATTGACCGTTGGTTTTGTGACCCCACCTGCTGTGGGAGATGTGCCGGATGAGGAAGCAAAGCACCCCTTTATTAAGGATTTTATGGTAATGGTTGGGGACAAACTCTTGCCATATAAAATTGCCAAAATGGAAGAGACAGGGTTCAAAGTGAATTCAAAAATTGCAGAGGGTTATGACTTTGTATATCATTTCACTGTTCGTTTTGGAAAAGGAGTAACGATAATCCGCCATAGCTATTTATATAAGGGAGGCGGATCAGTAGAGGCTAAACAGGATTTTGATTACCGGCTTACCACCGGCACCACCTGGGCCAATAGTGCGATAGAAGATTTTGAGCTGAACATAAATATGGGAGACGATAGTTATTTTGCTGTGCCGGCTGGTTTTGGAGGAGCTGACGTAAACTGGATAGTAGCAGGTATTGGCAGATTAAGCAAGGCTATGCAATACAACCCTTATGGAGAGGAAAATGGGGGAAGCAGCCTGAAAATGGCCTGCCTGAGAAAAGGAAAACTGCAATTGCGAATCGCTAATTTTAAACCACAAAGAGATCTTTCACTCATTATTTTTCAACTACACAATGAAGTTAATTTGTGGTGCGAGAAAAGTATAAAAAATGATTTTGCAAATGTCATGGAACTGGTATGGGGTGATTCAATACAAGTTGCAGTGAGTAAATTAACTGATAATGAACTAAGACTATACCGCAACCTGAACTATGCCCGGATGGGGTATGATTTTAAAGATGAGACATTAAAAAAAGCTTTCTCGAAATATAACTGGTATATTCCTGATCCGGGATTGAAACCAGAAAATGTGCCTGAGTATTACGTCTCAAAAGAGTTACAACAATTGATCTCAGCTGAAGAAAAGCGGAGAAAAATTAAGACCGATACTCCATAGTCTCGTATTATTTTATTTTTTCAATTCATTTATTGAGACTTGTGGTGGTGGTACTTTATTGCATTTCTCTGCTACAATATCTTTTGGAATATTGAAAGCAAGGGTATGTAAAATATTGTCGGAAGAGGAACCTATTTTGATAATATAGGTGCCTGCCTCAGCTACCCATGATGTTGATCCTGTATCAAAAGAAGCAATATCCTTTGCTGTAAGTTCAAAGCGAAGCGTTTCTTGCTGACCGGGTTGCAGTAAGCCTGTTTTGCCGAAAGCTTTTAACTCAATAGCGGGTTTTTCAACCCGTTGTGAAGGGGCGGTGACATACAATTGTACCACTTCTTTGCCCGCCCTTTTTCCTGTATTCTTTATATCAATAGTTGCAACGAGTTTGCCATTAAATGTGGGAGAATTTATGTTGAGATTACTGTATTCAAAATTGGTATAGGTTAATCCATACCCAAATGCATAAGCCGGTTTCACATTAAAAGTGTTATAGTACCTGTAGCCAACATAGATTCCTTCCTCATAAGTTACTTCTGCCGGAATTTGTGGCATACCCATCATTCCTTTTGTTGCCTGCTCAGGGAATTCTTTACCGGGAAAATTTTTCGCAGTCACATCATCATTATATTTCACAGGAAAAGTTGTTGCAAGCCTGCCGCTGGGATTTACTTTACCGCTTAAGATATCAGCCACTGCATTACCAGCTTCCAGCCCCGGCTGCCAGGCTAATAATATTGCATCAACTTTATCTCTCCAGCTTGCAGTTTCTATTACACCACCTGTATTTATTATCACCACCACTTTCTTATGCTGCGTATGAAAGGCAGCGCTTACATTATTTATCAAATCAATTTCTGATTGTTTTAAATTAAAGTCATTCTCCACTTTTCGGTCACTGCCCTCACCTGCATTCCGGCCAATGGTTATTAAGGCAATATCTGAGCTATTGGCTTTTGCTGTAAATATAGCAGCATCAACAGGCATTTCTGTAATCCTTGGAGTCGGGTTAAAGAATTCTTCAAAAAAGGTTTTCTTGGGTTGCTTTGCTTTTTCGGCTGTAACATAGTTTTGATAAGAACTGCTGAGGCTTTCATCTAATTGATAGCCGGCATTAGATAGTCCTTGTACTAATGAAACAGTATATTCTTCATTTACATCACCGCTGCCTGTGCCGCCGGAAATAAAATCATAAGAGGTAACTCCAAATGCGGCAATTTTTTTGATGGATGCAGCAATAGGTAATGCGCTGCTGTTATTCTGAAGTAAAATCATTCCGTCAGCGGCCGCATTACGGGCAATCACCGCATGTGCTTTTAAATCTGGCTTATTACTAAAAGCATATTTTTTATAAGCTGGTGAACCCAGAATATAGTTTACAATACGTTCGGCATTGGCATCAACTATTTTAATGTCTAGTGTACCGCTGTTCACGGCGTCCGTAATTGCTTTCTTCTGGTCAGATGTGCCTGGCATCAGCAGGTCATTGCCAGCTTTCATTTGAGCCACGGCATTATTGCCTCCAAACCAGTCTGTCATTACCAGACCTTTAAAGCCCCATTCTTTTCTTAAAATTGTTGTAAGTAAATAATATTCTTCTGAAGTATAGGTGCCGTTTAGTTTGTTATAAGAACTCATCACGGTCCACGGGTTCGACTCTTTTACTGCTATCTCAAATCCTTTTAAATAAATTTCTCTCATAGCTCTTTCACTCATAATTACATTCACTGTATTCCGGTTTTTTTCCTGGTTATTGGCTGCAAAGTGTTTGATTGACGTTCCCACGCCATTGCTTTGTATTCCATTCACCATAGCAGCCGTCATCTTACCTGAAATCAACGGATCTTCAGAGTAATATTCAAAATTTCTTCCGCCTAATGGGTTACGTTGAATATTTAAGCCGGGGGCAAGTATAACATCCACCCCGTATTCTTTTACTTCATTACCCATTGCGTTGCCAACTTGTTCTACCAGCCTGGTGTCCCAGGTTGATGCCAGCAAAGTAGCTACCGGCCAGGCGGTGGCAAAATAGGGTTTCGTATCATTATCACGGATTGGGCTGATCCGTAAGCCTGCTGGCCCGTCTGCCACCACAGTATTTGGCAAATTAAAACGGGGAATGGCGTAAGTAGTTCCGGCAGCACCTGGTACTTTATCTTTTATTTGACCAATGCCCGTTCCGTTTCCCTGGCTCATTCCGGGAATTTCCATTCCCATGCCTACAACAAGATTTACTTTTTCTTCAAGTGTCATTTTTGACACCAGTTCTTTGGCTTTTTTAGTTTGCGCATACAGTGTAGAGATGAAAAAGAATGATAGTGCGAAGGAAACAAAGCATTTCATATACAATCGTTTTAGAATGTGAAGTTCCGTACGATAGTAACCGGGTGATTTGATATTTGTCAAATAATATCTATTTGGAAGACCTGATACGGCTCAATGTTTCAAGTGTTATACCCAGAAATGAAGCAATATAAGAGAGCGGCACCCGTTGTATGATATTCGGAGACTTTTTTAACAAACGGTCATACCGTTGATGTGCAGTTTCAAACTGGATGGAATCCAT
>CAZTKV010000118.1:0-2228 GCA_964614285.1 uncultured Chitinophaga sp.
AGGCCTGTGATAAGCCGTCACTGGAATTTTGGTGATGCCAATACTTCCGCAGCCAATAACCCCACACACAGCTATGCTGCACCGGGTGCTTACAATGTTAAGTATTCATTGATAACTGATATTGGTTGTATTGCAGATACTACTACTCATGTAGTTAATATTAACGATCCACCTGTAGCATTATTTACTGCGGCTGCTCCTTTCTGTGTTGGAAAAGTTATCACATTTACTGATCAATCTTCTGTAACAGGCGGCGGAGCAATTACCCAATGGACATGGGATTTTGGTGATGGATCACCCGTAGTTATCAGAAATACCAGCACAAATGAAACGCACATATATACTGCTCCGGGAACTTATAATGCAACATTAAGTGTTGTTACCTCCTCAGGTTGCCAAAGTATTTTGTTCAGTTTCCCCGTCACGATTCATCCTAACCCGGTGGCAGATTTCAACTTACCGGTTGCCTGCTTGCCAACAGGGGCGGCGCAGTTTAATGACCTGTCAACAGTTGGTGGTGGTAATACTATCACAGGCTGGGCATGGGATTTTGGTGATGCAGGAACTTCAGCAGTACAAAATCCACTGCATAACTATGCAGCTCCCGGTCCGTTTAATGTAAGCCTGACAGTTACCTCTAATAATGGTTGTACAGATACAAGAAACCAGGTACTGAATACCGTATATGCAGAGCCGCAGGCTGCATTCAACTCCTTGCCGGAGGTTTGTGTGGGAAGCCTTATCGGTTTTTCTGATGTAAGTACTGCTCCGGGCAGCACGGTTACGGGATGGAGCTGGAACTTTGGAGATGGTTCTCCTGTTGTTACTACGCAGAACCCAACACATATTTATACAGTTGCCGGTACTTACACTGTTACACTTAATGTGACATCGGCCGCCGGATGCCAAACGGTAAATAATTTTGCTACCCGTACAGTAGTAGTAAAGCCATTGCCAACGGCAACTATCAGCGGTAATGCTACCGTATGTTTAAACGCAGCAGCACCCGATATTACATTTACAGGCTCAAATGGTACGGCTCCATATACATTCACATATACTATCAATGGCGGGCCTGCTCAGATTGTTACAACTACTGCTGGTAATTCTGTAACAGTACCGGTTCCAACCAATGTAACAGGTACGTTTACCTATACCCTGGTAAATGTAAAAGAAGGAAGCTCGACTGGTTGTATCCAATCGCAAACCGGATCAGTAGCAGTGACGGTGAATGCACTACCCCTAGCTACCATTGCCGGTAATGCCACCGTATGCCTGAATGCAGCATCACCCAACATAATATTTACCGGTTCGACAGGCACAGCTCCTTATACATTCACATATACTATCAATGGCGGACCTAACCAGGTTGTTACAACTACTGTTGGTAATTCAGTAACAGTACCGGTTTCAACTGCAACTGCGGGTACATTCACCTATAATCTTCTTAGTGTGCAGGAAGGAAGTACCAATCTTTGCAGCCAGGCACAGACAGGGTCGGTAGTTGTTACAGTGAATGCTTTGCCAACAGCCACAATCAGCGGTGATGCAGAAGTTTGCTTAAATACTGCTTCTCCCAATATTACATTTACCGGAAACACAGGAACTGCGCCATATACATTTACGTATACTATCAATGGCGGACCTAACCAGACCATAACAACCACGACGGGTAATTCAGTTACCCTGCCTGTTCCTACTGCCACTGCCGGCACTTTCGTTTATTCACTGGTGAGTGTACTGGAAGGAAGCGGAACAGCTTGCAGCCAGGCACAGACTGGCTCTGCAACTGTGATAGTAAATCCTTTACCAACTGGCAATTTCACTTTCACTGTTCCAAGTTGTGAAACAAGAACGATCAGCTTTACTGATGCCTCTATAGCCAATGCCGGTGCTCTTACTAACTGGCAATGGAATTTTGGAGATCCAGGTAGTGGCGCTGCCAATACATCAACTTTGCAGAATCCGGTACATACATTTGCTGCTGCCGGAACGTACACTGTTACTCTTACGGTTACAACAGATAAAGGTTGTATAAGTGCTGTTCATACCAGCCAGGTTACTATCAATGCAAGACCAAAAGCAGGTTTCATTTCACCTGAGGTTTGTTTAACTGACCCAATGGCGCCATTTACTGACACCAGTACCGTAGCAGGCGGAACAATAGTAGCATGGGAATGGAATTTCGGAGATCCGAATGCAAATGCAGGAAACCCGAACACATCCAC
>CAZTKV010000118.1:2328-8019 GCA_964614285.1 uncultured Chitinophaga sp.
ATCAACTGCGTAAACACCAGTATACAGACAATAACAGTGCTGGCCACACCAACACTTGTATTCAACCCGATACCTTTTGCCTGTACAGACAAGCCAACATTCCAGATCACACAGGCACAATTACTCAATGGTCTTCCGGGTACAGGAGTATTTAGTGGTACAGGTGTTACATCAACTGGTTTGTTCAGCCCATCTATAGGGGCAGGGCAGTACAATATCAGGTATACCTACACCGGAACGAATGGCTGTACAAACTATAAAGAACAGACCGTTGACATTTTTACGGCACCGGCAATAAATGCAGGTCCGGATAAATTCGTACTTGAAGGCGGCCAGGTTACTCTTACCCCGGCATTGAATGTGGGTGTACCACTGACATACTTGTGGACACCGCCAACGGGACTGAACGATCCTACCAGTTCTTTCCCTGTGGCTTCTCCGGCAGACGATATTACATACACTCTCACCGTTACAACACCGCAAGGCTGTACCGCCAGTGATAATGTGTTTGTAAAAGTGCTCAAAGCTCCAATCATTCCGAATATTTTCAGTCCGAATGGAGATGGAGTGCATGACAGGTGGGTGATACCATACCTCGAAAGTTATCCGGGTTGTACTATAGATGTTGTCAACCGGTATGGACAATTAGTGTTCCGTTCTGTAGGTTATGCTACGGCATGGGATGGTAAGGTAAATGGTAAGGATGTTCCTGTGGGAACATATTATTATGTTATCGATCCGAAGAATGGCCGGTCGAAAGTTACCGGTTATGTAGATATAATCAGGTAGTACTATGAAACGAATATTTATAACAGCGGCGATTGTGTTGTGTACCGGACTGATGGCCATCAGCCAGCAGAGACCTCATTACACACAATATGTGGTGAATCCTTTCATTATCAACCCGGCTATTGCGGGTATTGATAACTATACTGATCTCAAAATGGCTGTGAGAGACCAATGGGTGGGTATTAATGGTGCACCTAAGACTACCTATTTAAGCATTCATGGTCCATTGGGTAAGAATGATTACAGAACATCTTCCACATCGTTTAAAGTTCCCGGCGAGAACCCAAGAGGAAAAGCCTATTGGGAAAGCTACACTGCTGCCGAGCCGCATCATGGAATAGGGTTAAGCATCATCAATGATAAAACAGGAAGTTTTAATTTTTTTACGGCCAGTGCTACTTATGCCTATCACCTCGGATTGAGCCCTACCACTAATCTCTCCGGAGGGTTATCTGCCGGTATTACGAAAGTTACTATTGATGGAAGCAAACATGATTTTTCCGGTACGGGTGATCCGAGTGACCCGGCTACTGGTTCTGCTTTTAGCAGCCAGCTTACTAAAATAAGGCCCCAGATGGCGGCTGGTTTATGGCTATACTCCCGGGATTATTTTATTGGGTTTGCTGCACAAAATGTACTTCCGCAAACATTGAATTTTGTAGATGATAATGCTTCTATTTTAACCAAAGGAAGATTTGTACCGCATTTATTCCTGACAGCAGGATACCGCTTTTTGTTATCTGATGATGTAAATGCAATTCCTTCCGTAATGGTGAAATATATCAAAGGAAGTTCATTCAAGGAATTTCAGCCGGAAGTAAACCTGAAACTTCAATACCGTGACCAGTTGTGGCTGGGGGGTAGTTACCGTCACCAGGATGGCTTTGCTGGTATGCTTGGATTGAATGTCAGTAATACGTTCAATGTTAGCTATGCTTACGATAAGTCAAGCAATAATAATATTCTCCGGGACTTCAACAGCGGAACACACGAAGTAGTATTTGGATTCCTGCTTGGTAATAAATACAGCGAGGCATGCCCGAGGTGCTATTAAATTTCTCCGGATCAGAGGTGAACGATCTTCTTATTGCGAACTGCCTTCAGGGTATTCAGGGTTTGCTGAACTTTCCTTTTCCTGTCCTCCACTGCTTTCAATGTAATATCTGTATCGGGGATACTGGTAACCTGGTTGGCATTTAGTTCTTTCTGTATATCATTTAGCTTTATGGCTACATCATTATACACTCTTTGTAAACTGTCAATACGGATCTGGTTGATAGCATACGAGAGCTGGTTATTTACTTTTTCCCAATCAATATTCTCATAGGCTTGTTTTAGTTTGACTTCCCATTTGTTCCAGTCAAACTTATTCAGCTCCTTTTCATACACTTTTTTCAACTCCTGCTTTTCTTTTTCAGAAAAAGCATCTGCTATACTTTTTTCTACGACCTTCCATTGTGAGCTTTCCAATACTTTTCTGGATGCTTCCAGTGCTTCTTTCACCTGTTGCTCCTGGTATCTCTTCAGCTCAGGTACCTCTTTTTCTTCAAAGCCTGCCAGTTTATAGGCATAGGATGCAATATCCTGAACATCCTGCTCATTTAATACCGGAGTTCTTTCTTCTGCTGCAGCTATTTCAGGTTTTGTTTTATTATCAGTTTTGTCAGCTGCTGCAATATTCTCAACCGCCCCTTTATTTATTTCATCGTTTTCTTCATCGGCTCCGCCGGAAATAAAATTGAAAGGAGACGGGGAATCCGTATATGCAATAGTATTGTTACCTTCTGATTTTTTCGCAGGGAGCAATAAAAAGAGATTCAATGCCAGGATACAGATAAAAGCAGAAACCAGTCCTGCAATTTTATTGGCTGATATTGCCGGTTTCTTTTGTACACTCAGGATAGTTTCAATACGATGCGTTATATCATTCTTATTACCAGTGGCGGCAACGATCAATATTTTTTGCAGGTGCTTCGTCTTTTCCAGGGTAAGCAGGGCAGAAGCATACTCATGTGAATTATACTGGAACTGCAGTACCATTTCATCACAGCTTTTTTCTCTTTCTCTTTCTACGATCTTCACAAAGGCTTTTGCAAAAGGATTAAAATAAAGAATGGTCTGAATGAAATTGATCAGCAGGTTAATTAAGTAATCATATCTCCTGATATGTGCCAGTTCATGCAGTAAAACGGCTTCCAGTTGAGAAGGGGTTAAGTGATTGATTGCTGCCAGCGGAACTAATATGACTGGTTTAAAAAACCCTATGGTAACAGGTGAGGTCACAAACTCGGATACCCATATGTGAACTGTTTTTTTAATACCCATTCTGGCCGCCACATTCCTGACAAATATTCTCCAGTCCACATTGATCTTGCTGAGTCCGTATTTTCTTATCACCTGCACATAACGATAGTTGCGGATAAAACGCAAAACAGGAAGCACCAGTAATAACAGGTAAGCCCCGGAAATAAAAGGAAGGCTTTGCAGCAACCAGTTATGAACTTCATGGCCCGATGAAATTAAAGTACCTGCCGTACCACCTTCAGAAATATCGGAATAAACAATAAGGAACGTATAAATAAACCAAAAAGAACCTGCAAAAAGCAGGGTGGTTGCCAGTACACTTTTGTATGATGCCTTTGTATTTTTCAGAAAAGCAGTTACTACCTGGTAAATTACCCAGAGCAGCGCCATTTGCCAGAGACTGTTGAGTACTGCCCAACCAAGGGCTTGCAGTAAGTGAAGCTGGATGCCGGTCATGGTTATTGTTTTTTAAGACTATCCAGCAATGCCTGGATCTTTTCCAATTCCTCGGGACTGGCTTTATGGCTTTCATCACCCAATGCCTGTATAACCAGTTGTGTTGGGGAGCCGCCAAAAAGACTATCTATCATTTTTCCTAATAAATGTTTTTGTGTTCTTTCCTTGTTCACCGCTGCCTGGTACACATGGGTACGCATAGAATCATCCCTTTTCACAATTCCCTTTTCATTCATGATCTGCATCAGCTTCAGGGTAGTGGTATAGCCAACATCCTTCGTCTGGGCCAGTTCTTCATGTACATCCCTTACAGTAGCTGTTCCTTTGTTCCAGAGGATCTGGAGTATTTCCAGCTCACTTTCCGTTGGTTTTATCAATTTTGGCGCTGACATAGTATTCCGATTTATGACCCGAATATACGACTAATTTCGTAAGACAAGTAAATGGCAACTATTTTTAGCCTTTTTTAACAACCGTTAACGATGAGACGAATATGACACCGAAAGGTTACAGTTTGTGTTGCAAATAACCCGGTTAATCACAAATACTAACTATCGTTTGAAAATTATTTTACTTTTAAATTAAACTTGCCCCTTGCTACAAGACTATTTTAAATCCTTCCGGGAAAATATCATAGGAATAGACACCAGTTTTGAATCGCCTTACGGCTTACAAAAAATGGTATACGCTGACTGGACAGCCAGTGGCCGGGCTTATCAGCCTATCGAAGACCGTATTGCCAGGGAGATTATGCCATTGCTTGGCAATACGCATACGGAAACAACAGTGACCGGTACTGCGATGACCAAAGCCTATGAACTGGCCAAACAGATCATTAAAAAGCATATCAATGCCGGCCCTGATGATGTACTCATCTTTGCTGGTAGTGGTATGACAGGTGCCGTAAATAAATTACAACGGTTGCTGGGACTCCGTATTCCCGAACGCATTATGGATTATGTAAAACCGGGAAGATTACCTGCTTCACATGAACTGACGAACAGTGTGTTGAAAATCCACGAACTATTTAGTAATTATCTTGATGTGGATGTAAACCTGAAGCCAGTGGTCTTTGTGTCACATATGGAACATCATTCTAACCAGACCTCCTGGCTGGAGACCATTGCTGATGTAGAGATCATTCCAAATGACGAATCTGGTAACATCTGTTTGTCTTCATTAGAGAAATTGCTGATTGAATATAAAGACAGGCAACATAAGATTGCGGCTATCACCGGTTGTTCCAATGTAACTGGCATCCAGACCCCTTACCATAAAGTAGCGAAGTTGGTTCATGGTCACAACGGACTTTGTTTTGTTGATTTTGCCTGTTCTGCTCCTTATGTATCCATAAATATGCATCCGTCAGAAGAAGGGGCGCACCTGGATGCTGTCTTCTTTTCTCCTCATAAATTCCTGGGCGGGCAGGGAACACCAGGAGTGCTGGTATTTCATAAAAAAATATACAAGAACATCATTCCCGATCAACCGGGCGGGGGTACGGTTACCTATACCAATCCATGGAAACAACATGAATACATTAATGACATTGAGCACCGGGAAGATGGCGGTACGCCGCCTTTCCTGCAGGGTATCAAAGCAGCATTGGCTATAAAGCTGAAAGAAGAAATGGGAGTAGAGAATATGCTGAAACGGGAAGAAGAGTTATTGAAAATAATTTTTGACAAATTACCGGGTATTCCCGGTATTGAAATACTCGAGGGAGAAACGACACACCGCCTTGGTGTTATTTCTTTTTTACTGAAAGGCACCCATTTCAATCTTGTCGTCAAATTATTGAATGACAGGTTCGGGGTGCAGACAAGAGGCGGTTGTGCCTGTGCAGGTACCTACGGCCATATGCTGCTGCATGTAGATCAGCTGCATTCGTATGAAATACTGGAAGAAATGCACAAAGGCGATCTTTCCTGTAAGCCTGGCTGGGTGCGGATGTCCATTCACCCTGTGATGACGGATGAGGAGATCCATTATATCCTCCATGCCATTGAACAAGTAGCAATGCACTATACCGACTGGAAAAATGAATACCAGTATGAGCCGGATACCAATGAGTATCATCACAAATCTTTCAAAGATGAAACTGGGGAGAAAGTAAGGAGTTGGTTCAGTGATACACTTACT
>CAZTKV010000119.1:0-6290 GCA_964614285.1 uncultured Chitinophaga sp.
GTGTTTTTCTCTACCAATGCCTGGTGAAACTTTTTCAATGTAGTAGTCAGTTTCTCTTCAGTTGTCTGGGCGTTGGCAAAAACAACATTAACTAAAAGAACTATGGCTAATAACTTTTTCATTCTTAGTTTTTAGCCGCTGGATTATTCCTGCACTCTGTAATTATCGCATCCACTTTCTCTTTTGTCAAATGCTCCCGATAATTTTTTCCCATCTGCATCATCGGGGCATAGCCACAGGCTCCCAAACATTCCACTGTTTTCAACGTAAACATACCATCACTTGTCGTTTCCCCGGGTTTAATACCCAGCTTCTCATAAATGTATTTTACAATATCATCACTGCCGTTCAGCATGCAAGGGCCTGTCTGGCATACTTCAAACATATACTTCCCTACCGGTTTCAGGTTATACATACTATAAAAAGTAGCTACTTCGTACACCTCAATAGGTTTTAAATTGAGTACAGAAGCAACATAGTCCATTGTTTCAGTACTCAACCAGCCGCCAAATTCCTGTTGTGCCAAATGCAGCACCGGAATAACAGCACTCTTCTGTTTTCCTTCCGGATAAAAATTAATTATCCGCTTAACTTCCTGCATGGCTTTATCTGAAAACTGCACACTCATTGTTTATTCTTTATGCGTCTAATTCTCCCGCAATTAAGTTTAATGAACTCATCGTCATAATCGCATCACTCAACATCGAACCTTTGATCAGTTCCTCGTAAGCCTGGTAATACACAAAACAGGGTCTGCGAAAATGCAGCCGGTAAGGTGTTCTGCCTCCATCACTGATCAGATAAAAACCTAATTCACCATTACCTGCCTCAATTGAGTTATACACTTCACCGGCCGGGATAACTGTTTCACCCATGATGATCTTAAAATGCCAGATCAATGCTTCCATTTTGGTATACACGTCAGCTTTAGGAGGCAGGTAGTATTCAGGAACATCCGCATGATATACATCTGCCTCTGCCCCTTTGAACTCCTGTACTTTCTGGTATGCCTGCTCTATAATACTCAGGCTCTCCCACATTTCTTTTTCACGAACCAGCCAGCGATCATAATTATCGCCGGTTGTACCAACAGGTATATTAAATTGAAAATCCTCATAACTGCTGTAAGGTGAATGAACCCTTACATCATAATCTACACCGGCTGCACGGAGGTTAGGGCCTGTAAACCCATAATTCAATGCCCTTTCTGCACTGATAGCGCCGGTACCCATCGTTCTTTCCATGAAAATGCGGTTTCGCTGGAAAAGATTTTCAAACTCTTTCAGCACTTTAGGATACTCTCTTAGGAATTTTTCCAGCTTTTGGAAGGCGATATCATTAAAATTCCTTTCAAAACCGCCGATACGTCCGATATTAGTTGTCAGCCTTGCACCACAGACTTCTTCATATATTTCATAGATCAGTTCCCGGTATTGCATCACATATAAGAAACCCGTGTAAGCTCCGGCATCTACACCTACAATTGAATTACAGATAAGGTGGTCAGAGATTCTTGCTAATTCCATGATGATGACACGGAGATAATCAACCCTCTTTGGTGTTTTTACGCCTAAGAGTGTTTCGCAGGTCAGGTGCCAACCCATATTATTTAGAGGAGAAGAACAATAGTTCAGCCTGTCTGTCAGTGTAGTTATTTGTGCAAGTGGCCGTCGTTCAGCCAGTTTTTCAAAAGCCCGGTGTATGTAACCAATAGTTTGTTCAGTGGAAACGATCCGCTCACCATCCAGTTCCAGGATATTTTGCATCACACCATGTGTAGCCGGGTGCGTAGGCCCCAGGTTCAGCGTGGTAGTGGTTTTCTCAATACTACCTTCCGGTAATTTGATATGATGTTCTGACATTATTAATTCAATTTGATAATTCGATAATTTTTCAATTGGACAATTTAGAAATTTTAAAAAGTCAAAAAACCATTGTCAAATTGTCGAATTATTACTTTGTCCGATTATCCTCTTCCAAACATTTCATCATCCTTGTCAATCCTGGTCTGGTCTTCCAGAGGAAACTCCTTCCTTAAAGGGAAATAATCCATTTCTTCCACATTCAATATTCTTTTCAGGTTTGGATGTCCAACGAAATTCACTCCAAAAAAGTCATAGGTTTCCCTTTCCATCCAGTTAGCCGCAGAAAATAATCCTGTGGCGGTATATATATCAGGCTGATTAATGTCTGTAAACACTTTGAACCGTATACGGATATTATCCGCCATATTATGCAGATGATACACCACAGCCAGTTCTCTTCCTTTATTATCAGGATAATGAACACCTGTCAGATCCGTTAGAAAACGAAACTTTAATTCCTCATCATCGTACAAAAAATTGAGCACTTTCAGATTTAGTTCCTTTGGTGCTTCGAAGCTGAGCATACCATAAGGTTCTTCAACATGGGAAAGTTGATCTCCAAATTTTTCAGTTAATCTTGCTTTTATCGTTTCGTTCGTTAACGCCATTGCCGAATTATCAAATTTCTGAATTGGTCCATTGTTCCTATTGTATTCCGTAGCTTTCTAATAATGCTTTGTAATGCTCCCCGTTTCTGCGTCGCAGGCTTTCTTTTCCAATCAGGTCCTGGATTCTCAATACTCCATCAATAATGGCTTCCGGCCTTGGCGGACAACCTGGTACATATACATCCACCGGCACCACCTGGTCAATCCCCTGCAACACACTATATGTATCAAATATGCCCCCACTTGAAGCACAAGCCCCTACTGCCATTACCCAACGCGGCTCTGCCATTTGTAAATAGACCTGCTTCACAACTGGTCCCATTTTTTTTGCTATAGTACCCATTACCATCAGCAAATCACACTGACGGGGCGAAAAACCAACCCTTTCAGCACCAAATCTTCCTAAATCATAATGCGAGCCCATCGTGGCCATAAATTCAATACCGCAACAGGAAGTGGCAAACGGAAGTGGCCAAATTGAGTTTTTCCGGGCAAGACCAATTACTTTATCCAGCGAAGTGGCAAAGAAACCTTCACCCTGATGACCATCTGGCATATCAACAATGCTGATATCTGCCTCCAGTGGTTTTTTGATAAGATTATATGATACAGGACGAGCCATAGAGTTAATTTGAAAATTGTTCAATTTGGAAATTTGTAAATGACATATTTAGTAACAGTTTTACCAACTTAAAGTTTCATTTTCAAATTGTCTAATTTCCAAATCATCACATTTTTAATCCTCCCACTTCAAAGCACCTTTCTTAATAATATATATAAACCCGCAAAGGAAGAATCCAACGAACATCAGCACCGCCCAAAACCCATCCCAGCCCAATCCCTTAAAATTCACTGCGTAGGGGTAAAAGAAAATTACCTCCACGTCAAACAAGACAAATAAAATGGCAGTAAGGAAATATTTAATAGCCATTGGCTGGCGGGCATCGCCGTGCGATTCAATACCACTGGTAAAAGTCTGTAACTTATCAGAAGTCTGCCTTTTAGGGCCCAGCAAATGGGTGACTACCATCAGAAAGGCAACAAGACCCACAGCAAAAACGATCTGTAAAGCTACCGGCAGATAGGAACCAGCACTTGTTGTATTCAGGCCTGTTTGAAGTAAATGAATCATAAGCTTTTACTCTGTGCGCAAAAATAAGGCGACAGGCCGAAAATACCTTAACTAAAAATCAGCCTGAAAGATGCTTATAATCAATAAGCGTCCAAAAAATAAAAATCCCCCGCTAAAAACAGCAAGGGACTTTTTAAAAAAGAAGAAAACCGAGTTCTAAGTATTTACAGGAATCTTTTGGGATGTTGTTGTTTTGGCAGCAGGTTTAGGGCCACCTGCTTTGGCCGGAGTTGATGATGCACCACCTTTTGAAGGTGCCGGAGGCTTAGTGGCCGGCGCTTTTTCCAATACACTTATATTGTTTTTTATTATCTCATTGGTAGGATCAAGAACCAACATTTTCCTCAGGTATTCCAATGCTTTTTCTTTGTCTTTTGCAATATTGGCATGATAAGATGCAAGGTAACTGGCAACACCAATTATTGTCTTTTTGTTTTTGGCTGTATCTTTTTCAAGAAGAGCAAGGTATTTTTCTGCCCATGGCACTGCCATACCTTTTTCCATCGTACTATCTAGTGCCCGGTGAATGTTGTACTGCATCATAGGGCCGTATACTTCATCCGGGTATCTATCAGTAAACACATCAAAAATACTGTCTGCTTTTTCGTAATTCTTGCCCTGGTAGTATGCAAATCCGGCATCAAAAAAATCCCTTTGCCCAACTTTGTCTCCTTTTAACTTAACAATTTCCAGCCGAAGATCGCCTTCTCTTATCCTGCTGAGACTGTCAGCCCTTGATTTTAAAAACTCTGCACCTTGCTTCAGGAAATCAATCTTGGAAGTAAGTACGGTATCCAGTACAGCACCCTGCAGATAATTGGTAAAAATCTCATCGGTGGTACCACCGGTTTTAGACAAGATGTCTGCTCTTAACTTATGATCATATGATATATAATCATCCGGGTTCTTTTTAGCAAAGAATTCATCGCTGTATCTTTTAGCATTGGCGTAATCACCTTTCTGAAAATATGCATCAGCAAGAAGGCGGTAGACTTTCGGCTTTGTTTTACTACCTAATGCCGCTACCACACTTTCTGCCTTGGTAGTTGCACAATTATGGTCTTTACGGGCCCAGCAAAGCTGCGAGTAGAGGAATTCATCCTGTACATCCTTTTCTGGAAGTTTGCTTTCTATATATTTCTGTAATTGGGCTTCAGCAGAAGGATAATCCAACCGGTAGAAGTAATAATAAAATAGTTCATAATAAGCTGCAGTAAATTTCGGGTCCTTAGCAGTAGCCTCGTTTAAATACTGCAGTACCAGTTCCCAGTTCTTTTGAGACTCAAACAATTTCGCTAAACGAAGATTTGCTAATGAGAAATTAGGGTTTATGTCAAGGGCTTTTTTGTAGCTTCTAAAAGCTTCGCCGCCACCTTCTCCAGGTCTTGCTTTTCTGTACGCATTACCAAGCAAAACAAGAGTTTCAGCGTTTTTCTCTCCCTTATCCGCTGCAGCCTGTAGTTTTTCAATAGCATAATTGAAATCCCCTGATTTTGCCTCCGTATTAGCCCTGCCCACAGCATTGACAATGTCGAGATTATCTCCTTTTTTGGTTCTTGTCATGGTTAATGCGGTCTCAAACTTCTGACGGGCATCACTGGCTTTATTGGCCAGCAGGTCCAGATGACCCATACCAACTATCACAAGTGGTGCACTATTGGTTGATTGCATTGCTTTCTCGTATAATTGGCGGGTAGTTGCAATACGGGCTGCCATTATCTCTTCACTTTCCAGGTAGGTCTGCCCTAACCAGTAGATTGCCTCTATATTATTAGGATTAGTTGCCAGCATTTTCTCAAATGTGGAAACAGCACTGTTGTAGCGCTGGGCAAAAAGGTGATTTTTGCCATCCTGCACTGTTTGTGCCTGGAGGCCGCTTATTATTAATAAGGCGGATACTAAAAATGTGATTGTGGTTTTCTTCATTTTTCTGTTCACTTTTAAAAGTTGTAAATATAACTTATTTGTCTACTCATTCAGTTTTACCGGCCTGATGCTAAGATTTTTAAATGCTGGCGCCAGGTAAGCTCTTCTGAATATTATTTGTCCCAATTCTCCGCTCATAAAATTTGCAAAGCCTGTTCCAAGTCCTCTATGCCTTTCTTTTAATATATAAACCAAATCCCGTACCATCGGATAACGTTTCAGGTAAATATTTGCCTGATAGGCTTTTACGTAAGAGCCTTTAACATCTGTACTTTCCAAATGCGCCACTCTTACCTTTTTCAAAAAACTCAGTTGCGATGAATCCTCCGGGTTTCCTATCCACCCTACTCCTATGAATCCAATCACACCGGGATTCTTCGATACATAGTCAACTACACCATCACTTGTCCGTGCTGCCATGGCATCAGGGGTAAGTGAATCTCCACGCAATATTGAATCGATGATAAAACGTACTGTACTGGTTGCTTTTACCCCATCAAATACAGGAATTAAATTTTTCTTAAATCTTCCGGTAAGTATTTCTTTTATGTCTTTCATCGTAAAAATCGTATCAGGTGAGTCGGGATGAACAATAACCGATATACCATCCCTTGCTATTACCATGCTTTTAGCCGAGACCCGTAACGAATCTGCCAGGAATATTTTTTCTTCCTCTGAAGCCCTGCGTGTAACTATCAGCATCCGCACACTATCAACAAAAAGGTCTTTCAGACATTCGGCTTCAGGTTTATAATTCAC
>CAZTKV010000119.1:6390-7925 GCA_964614285.1 uncultured Chitinophaga sp.
GGAATATTGCCCAGTTTAAGCCTGAACAAAAAGAATAAACCCATAAATAAAATCAGAATGCCCATTCCATAATCCATAAGTGATTTCATACCTGCGATCTGCTTCCGCTTCCTATTTTCATATTCTTCAAACATCGTTTTGAGTTTATCCTGTAACTGATAGTTCTTTTGCTGAAAAATCGTCCCTGGCAGTATACATACCAGGGACGATTTGATGCGTAGCAAATTATTGAAATTTTATTATTCTGCGCCGATAAATGTGACAGGCAGCACATAGCTTACCGGAACATTTACCCCGTTTTGCATTGCCGGTACCCATTTCGGCATCTTTTTGCAAACCCTAACTACTTCATGGTCAAATTCATTACCACCACTCAGCACTATCTCAAAGGCATTTACTGACCCATCTTTATCTACTTTAAACTTAATCCTTACTGTTTTCAGCTCTCCTGCTTCCAGCTCACCTGGAGTGTCCAGGTTTTTTGCAAGGAATTTTTTCAGCGCTTCTGCACCGCCTGGAAATTCCGGATCCTTTTCCTGAACTATGAATTCAGGCTGCCTGGGTTCGGCCGGTAATATGCCGGTTGATCCCGGGTCAGTAACCGGCTCCTTATTTATCACTATCCCATCCTGTTTTTTCCCATCACTATCCTTATCATCGATTGCTTTACCATCAATATCATCAATTGCGGCCATATCCGTTTTCACTTCTTTCTCAATTTTTATATTGCTGATGTATTTAACGGTTGCGATCTTTTCTACCGGTTTCTGCCGAATCACTTCTTTTGGTTTTTCTGGTTCCACAGGTTTATCCTTTGGTAATTCAATTTGCTTTATTATCATTCCCCCGTTATCATCTGTGGTAGCAACAACTGAATTGCTGTCGCTTCTCAGCATATTAATAAAAACAAAGAGAATAATGACCGACATCCCTGCACCCAATGCGGTCAGCAATCTTCCGTTATATCCTTTGCGTAATGCATAGGCTCCGTATTCCTTATTTCGTTTCTCGAAAATTATGTCGAGCAAACTTGATTGAAGAATTTCTTTGTTTGTCATGGCTGTGTGTTTGATGTTTAGATGCCGTTATATTCTAAAATCCATAAATGCAGTATGCTATCTTGCAGCTTGAAGTCCGTAGCTTACCTTTGCCTTTATGAAAATTTTAATGGTTTGCCTGGGTAATATTTGCCGCAGTCCTTTGGCAGAAGGAATACTGCAGGACAAAGCATTCAAAGCAGGTTTGTCCTGGAGTGTGGAAAGTGCTGGTACCAACAGTTATCATACCGGTGAACCACCACACCCTCTATCACAAAAAGTAGCCAAACTGAATGGCATTGATATCAGCCAGCAGCGAGCCAGGAGATTTAAAGCCGAAGATTTTGAGATATACGATAAAATTTATGCACTGGCAGATGATGTGATGGAGGAGATGAAAAGAATTGCCAGGAATAAATTTGATACTGCTAAAACAGATTTATTGATGAATGAATTGCATCCCGGCAAAAACATGGATGTTCCGGACCCCTGGTATGG
>CAZTKV010000120.1:0-3178 GCA_964614285.1 uncultured Chitinophaga sp.
TAAGAAAGGAATACAGGATGCAATCATTCAGCCGCAGTTTTACCCTTGATGATACAGTAGATGTAAACAAGGTATCTGCCAGCTACGACAACGGTATCCTGCACCTTACCTTACCTAAAAAGGAAAGTGCACAAAGGTTAACAAAAACGATTGAGATCAAATAAGTAAATGGGGTTTCAGGGCCCCATTTGTATTTCAAGCTATGGTGGGACCAGCTGTCTTTTATTCATTGGTAAATGTCCTGACTAATCTTTATAAGATCCTGCTATTCGCCGGAATTGCTTTTGCTGATTTAACAAGCATTACTGTATTTCGCAGCTTTGATTCAACTATTTTTGCCGCCTTGCACAAACATTTATTTATACCGTATCTATGTTTTTGAAACTACTGACGGTAGCCGGCCTGGCTACCTTTGAAATATACGCAGCGATCCCCGCCGGATTTGCATTTGGTCTATCATCCGTGCTGATCTTTTTGGCCAGCCTCACCGGGGGGCTGGCAGGAGCGGTGGTGGCTGCTTTTTTTGGCGATAAGATCAGGGCTTTCTTTCATAAAAAGAAACCGGCTGATGACGAAATCAAAAAGCACCGGGTCATAACAAGGCTCTGGAATAAATATGGCATTGCCGGTTTGGGTATTCTGGGCACTATAACCGTAGGGGCTCCGATAAGCATTGCCGTAGGAACCGGGTTAAATGTGAATATTAAACGACTATTGGCCTGGTGTTGCCTGGGTGTACTGATCCGCTGCAGTTTATTTACCACAATAGGTCATTATGGGCTTCAGTTATTGTAAAGAAAAAGAAGTCTTCGCAGCAAATACACTTGTAGCATTTAAGCCAGTTTGCAGCGGGAAATAATAAACTACTCAACGTTGCGATTAGTGCAGGATTGTCACTCCTTGTATCTTCGTCTTCAAATAGTACAGCAATGGAATTAGGCATCGGCATGTTTGGCGATAATCATTACGATAAAGAGGGTAAACCGCAATCAGCAGGTCAGCGGTTACGGGAACTGATCGAAGAAATAAAACTAATGGATGAAACGGGGCTCGATTTCTTTGGCATTGGTGAGCATCACCGTCCTGACTATGCCGTATCCGCACCGGAGATCATTTTAGCTGCTGCAGCCACCGTTACTAAAAATATCAAACTGGGCAGTGCGGTGTCTGTTTTAAGTTCATCTGACCCGGTGAAACTTTACCAGAGTTTTGCCACGGTAGACCAGTTGAGTAAAGGCCGGGCCGAACTGATGGCTGGGCGGGGCAGTTTTATTGAATCATATCCGCTGTTTGGTTACAACCTGAATGATTATGATGAACTCTTTGAAGAAAAGCTGGAGCTGTTATTAAAAATAAATAAAGAGAATCCAGTGACCTGGAAAGGAAAATTCAGACCTGCATTAAAAGCTCAGCAAGTATTGCCCCGTGCTGTTAATGATCATCTGAATATATGGATAGCGGTTGGCGGCACACCGGAAAGTGTATTACGGGCAGGCCGGCATGGTTTGCCGGTGATCTTTGCTATTATCGGCGGCGATCCGGCACAGTTTAAACCCCTGTTTGAGTATTACCGGAAAGTGTATGATCATTATGGTCATGATAAAAATAAATTCCAGGTGGGTGTACATATGCATGCATTCTTTGGTGATGATAGTCAAAAAACAGCTGATGAATATTATCCTATCTATTCATCACAAATGAACAGGGTAGGCAGCAGCCGTGGCTGGCCTCCTTACCAGCAACAACAATATGATTTGGGAAGAGGAAAGAACGGACATTTAATAATTGGTGATGCCAGCGAAGCCATTGATAAAATTTTGTATATGCAGGAGCTCTTTGGTCTTACCCGTTTTTCCGCACATATGGATGTGGGCGGACCATCGCATGCTTCGCTGATGAAATCAATAGAGATCTACGGAACGAAGATTGCCCCGAAGGTGAGAGAGGCGTTGAGAGTTTCAGGTTTGTAGTTGAATACTATTTCCGGTACTATTTTATTTGCCTGTCAATGTGAAATTATACCGCTTCGAAGTTTTTCGGGCTGTACCGGTACTAGTCAGCACCGGGTTCAGCCGGGGTGTTGAAATACTCAGTCGTTCTTTTACCTGGTCAGCCAAAAATTTATTTTCCGGGGTAACGAATACATTTGTAACAGTTACCTGTCCGTCTGTAGCAATAGTATAATCAACCAGCACATAATAATCTCCCTTTTTCACTTTTTTCCCATTCATCACTTCTGCATTCAGTGTACTGATAACAGTATCCACAAACTCTTTCCAGAGTTTATTATTATCCTTTACGGTTGTGGCATTATCTGCAGGGCTGGTGGAAGGCATGGCTACGGAATCAGTCATTGGTGCCTGTTTATTGCCGATTGAGTCTGTTACAATAGTTTTTGGTTTAACCTTTTCCGGCTCTGCCGGTTTTTTTGTGGTTGTATCTATTTTGGCTGAGAGATCATCGGTTTTCCTTACTACGCTGCCGGTATCTGATTTCAGTTTCCCTTTGTACAGCAGGTCTTTCAGTGTTTGAGCATGCATAGTAAAGCTGCTTACCAGTAGTGCGATAAGGATAATTTTTTTCATCTCATATTTTTTAAAAGTAAAAACATCTGCCCGGTATGCAAGTTAAGGATCAAAAACGTTAGCATCTTCATAAAGCCGGTAACGGTTGCCTGCAAATAAAAGAAATGCTATTTTCACCGGGCAGCACAGCAGTTTAAACAATCTATGGGAAAAAAGGCCTTACACAAAGACAGTGAATTCGTTGTAGGCGAGGAAAAAGTGATCAACTATGTGATGGCTTTTTTCTTTCTTGCCCTCTTCCTGTATGGGTTGATCGATGCTGTCAAACGCCGCTTTGTTAATATCGATTACCAGAGTTATGTTTTTGCACTGGCCATTATTCCGGCTATTTATTGCATCCGGCGGGCAAACAACAACAGGGTGTATATCCGGGTCAATAAAGCCGGTATCTATTACCAGGAGGAACTCCTGACCAGTTGGGCAAACTTTCATAATGCCTTTATTGATCAGAAAGAAAAGAACGGTTTTTTTAACATCAAGGACAATTTCCTGCTGGTAGTGGAATACCGGAAGGAGGGGCAACAGGAAGGATTCCGTAAAAAGATACCCCTGACGAATACCCAGAATAAATCGGAAGAAGAAGTACTGGAGGC
>CAZTKV010000120.1:3278-7907 GCA_964614285.1 uncultured Chitinophaga sp.
AAAAGATACCCCTGACGAATACCCAGAATAAATCGGAAGAAGAAGTACTGGAGGCAGTTAAATTTTTCTGGAATGATTACAGGATGAATAGCCGTTTGTGAAATGACCTTACACATTATATAGCGAAATAATTATTCTATACTATGACTGATGGTCTTTTCAAAAGACCATCAATGTGCAATCGTTAATTAAACAACTTATTTTTATGATATGGCTTCATTATCCATCAATGATATTAAACAGGAATTGCTTACTCTGAAACCGGCGGAACTGACCAGCCTTTGTCTCCGGCTGGCAAGATTTAAGAAAGAAAATAAAGAGTTGCTTACCTACCTGCTATTCCAGGCACAGGATGAAGAGGGATATATTAAAACAGTGAAGCAGGAGATTGAGGAATTATTCGGTACGGTCAACCTCACCCAGTTATATTTCGCCAAAAAAACGCTGCGAAAGATAGTAAGGGTTATTAATAAACACTCCCGGTATAGCGGTAACAAACAAACTGATATTGAACTCCGCATCTTTTTTTGCCAGCAGTTGAATGAATCGGGTATTCCCTTCCGCCAGAATGCGGCATTGAACAATCTTTATAACGGCCAGCTAAAAAAGATCAATAGTCTTATGGCTTCGCTTCACGAAGATCTGCAGCATGATTATCGGAAAGAGATCAGCCAGCTTTGAAATAGCACTGTTATTTCTTACTGATGCGGTACATATTCCCCATATCAGTTACCGCATACAACATGCCGTTATGATATGTGACATCACGGAAGCGTTCTGCTTTATCAGCCAGCAACCGCTCTTCACCCACCACTTTGTTTTTTGCAATTACGAGTCGGGCAATATGACCGCTGCTGAGACCGCAGATGAAAAGATTGTTTTTCCATTCAGGGATAGCATTGCCCCTGTAAAATACCATCCCTCCCGGTGATAATACAGGATCCCAATAATACACCGGTTGTTCCATACCCGCTTTCTGTTGTATAGCGTCACCGATCTTTCCACCACCATATTCAATGCCATAAGTGATGATGGGCCAGCCATAATTTTTTCCTGGCTTAATAATATTAAGTTCATCACCGCCACGGGGGCCAAATTCTGCTTCCCATAATTCACCGGTCACCGGGTGAATATCCAGGCTTTGCGCATTGCGGATACCATATGCATATATCTCTGGCATAGCACCTTTCTGATTGATGAAAGGATTACCGGATGCCGGTTTACCATCTTTGGTTATTTTAAATATTTTGCCCAATCCGGAGGATAGCAATTGTGCCTGTGCTCTGCCTTCAAGAATAGAACGTTCACCAGTACTAACAAAGAGATGTCCGTCTTTATCAAATATCAACCTCGATCCAAAATGCAGCCGGCTGTTCAAAGCCGGCGTGGCCCGGAAGATCACAACAGGGTTATCAATTTTTCCAGCGGCCTCATTCAGTTGACCTTTGGCAACAGACATCAGGTTACCGCCTCCATATTTTTCTGAATAAGACCAGTAGATGGTTTTATTAGTATTATAAGATGGATCTAAGGCCACATCTAATAATCCCCCCTGTCCGCCATCATCTACTGAAGGGAAACCAGTAATTTTTTTTACCAGCTCACCGCTGGCTGCATGTATCTGCATAAACCCTGACTTCTCAGTAATGAGTAAACGTCCGTCGGGTAGTGAAATAATGGCCCATGGCCGTCCCAGCTTCTCAGCGATCTTATCGACCTTATAGGGGGTTGTTGTTTTTACAGCACCGATCCTTGTTTGCCCTGCAAAGGCAGGCTTGTAATTGGAATTTGCTTTTTGTGTTTCCACCGGTGGCAGTTTCGCAGTATCTGCGTTGATGATAATTCCCGGGGCGTCATTATTGCTATTATTGTTTGCACAGCCTGGAACAGCTATAAAAAAGGACAAAACAGTTATGCATAAAAAATTTCTTGCCTGCATAGGTATTACTTTAGAGGTGAAGGGTAAAAATAAACAGATTTCCCTTTGAATCATGACAAGGGGCCATCTTTTCGTCTGAATATAAAATTATATGAATGGTAACAGTATTAGTATTCCTGTTGAATAATTTACAGTACCAAAATCAATCATATGTGTACGCCTTCATTTCGGTTTTTTTTCCTGGCAGGTATGCTGCTTTTGTTTTTTGTAACGGTCACTGCCGGTAATAGCTATGCACAGTCAAAAGATGAAAAGAAAATACTGGCTGTATTGCGACTTGAGGAAGAGTATTGGAGCAAAGGTGATATTGATGGCTACGTAAGCCTTTATGCTCCATTAGATTCCACCCGGATGATACTGAGTAAAGGAGCTGCTTATGGCAAGGATAATATTCTTGCTTTTTATAAAAAATACTGGCCAAAAGAAAAAATGGGACAACTGGTACTGGATGGAGAGAATATGGAAAGACTATCCCGTAAATTCTATTATGTTACCGGTTATTTTCATGTAAAATATCCTGATGGGAAGACTATTGATGGACGCTATTCCAGCCTGATGATAAAAATAAAAGGCAAATGGTATTTGTATACGGATCACTCCGGGTAGCAGTTGGGCTTAGTGAATTGTATTCGTACAATCGTAATAAAATTAAAAGAAACCTCTATAAAAACATCGGGTTGCGGTGGGGAAGTATATTCCGTTACTTTATTGCTGTTCCTGATTCTTTCGTAATTTCCTGAAAATCTATTTTGCAAACCCGGTTCTATATACCACATGTGCGGCTACAGGAGTTTATACAGTGCATCATGGTAATACATGTTTGCATGGAACCTGGCAGCAGACCTCTGATTTGCCCATATCCGCCAACACCACAGAATTCTCTCTTTTTTTATATTGACGATCTGATCAAAGTACAAATGGAAGAAAGAGCCGGGTTTATTGAGCAGCCCCGCAGTGTGATCGTTGGCCCGCAGCTGAACCGTGTAATGCTTGATATTAATAAAAGTCATAAAGCTGTACGGGTTGGGTTTCATCCCGGAGGTCTGCACCGGTTGCTGGGTGTATCTATGGCAGAAATGATCGATAAAAGTTATAATGCCGCCAACGTATTTGGCAACGAAATGAATGAGTTGAACAACAGGCTGCAGGAAGCAACCAGTTTTGATGAAATAAAAGATCTTGTTGAAGGATTCCTTTTAAAAAGAGTAGCAACATTAAAGCAAGCATTACCATTTGATAGAGCTATACTGGAATTACTCCGGTCGAATGGTAATATATCAATAGAAAAAATTGCTTCCTTTGCTTGTCTTAGTCTGCGCCAGTTTGAAAGAGTAAGCAAAGAAAGGATTGGGCTGTCTCCAAAATTATTTGCCCGGTTGGTAAGATTTTCGAAAGCATACCGGCTAAGGGAAAATTTTCCTCACTGGAACTGGACACAGATCGCTTATGAATGTGGTTATTTCGACCAGATGCATTTTATACGGGACTTCAAACAATTTGCTGGTGTTGCACCCAGTATCATTGAAAAAGAATTAAACAATACTCCTATACGTCTGCAGGCAGGCCTTCGTCTGTAATTGTCGCTTTTATACTATTTATTGTCTTTTACTGCTTCGAAATTTGGATCTAATTCAGTAGTTATGCGACATTCATTTTATTTGGTATTAATCACCTCAATTATTATCGTTTCATCTGTGGATGGCCAGCCGTATGATCAGCTTATATCGCTAAAAGATCATACCGCCCGGGTGTATTTCAGTAAAGGGCATGAGCAAAGGGCTTTATCTGTTGCCGACCGGGTTGATAAAGCGATTGACTTTCACGAGGAGTTACTGAATTTCAGGCCATCCGTTACATTGCTGGTGCTGAGCACAGCTGACTGGAGTAAATACACCTCGTTTCCTGTGTATGGTATGCCTCATTACAATGATAATAAAACACTAATCGTTGCAGCAGAAGACAATCCGTTCTGGGAAAGTTTTATACCTCCTCTTGAACAATTGACAAAAGAGTTGAGAGAAGCGGTTCAGACGGTGTACCGGCGAAATGATGGCAGCCTTAGCATGGAAGCTTTCTTTGATTTACTGGCTTTGCATGAACTGGGACATGCTTTTTATTTTCAGGCAGGGCTTACTGTGCAGCGCAAATGGATGGGTGAATTGTATGCCAATATTTTATTACATACTTATATTGCTGAAAAAGAACCCGAACAATTAGCAGCATTAACGCTTTTCCCCCAAATGGTAATAAATGGAGGAACAAAAGAGTATACTTACACTTCTCTTAAAGATATTGAAGAGCGGTACGATGAAATTGGACAGCGTTATCCTAAAAATTACGGATGGTATCAAAGCCGTTGGCATGCGGCAGCGGCAGGTATTTATGATAAAGAAGGAAAGCAAGTTTGCCGCACACTCTGGGATGCAATGAAGGAGAAAAAGGAAATATTAACAGATGATCAATTGATCCTTTTTTTTGAAAGAACAGGTGCTGTTACAGTGGCAGATATGATGCGCTACTGGGAGAGGGATATGATAAAATAGCTGAAAAAAGGCGTTACATTTCAAACTCCCATACTGTCCTGTAGCTGCCATGCTGTTCAACATAGGAGAGAAATTCACGATAGAATTTATCAGCTCCGATCGTGGCGCTGTCGCCAATAATGAATAACTGTTCTTTGGCTCTTGTTA
>CAZTKV010000121.1:0-5179 GCA_964614285.1 uncultured Chitinophaga sp.
CGGGATATCCATTATAAAAAAATGACCAGTTGCGGCCGGGTACTTATTGAAAGCGGTGTGGAAATCGGTGCAAATTGTACTATTGACCGGGGAGTAAGCCATGATACAATAATTGGTGCCGGTACCAAGATGGATAACCTGGTACATATAGGTCATGATACGGTGGTAGGTAAAAATTGCCTTTTTGCAGGGCAAGTGGGTATAGCAGGAGCTACAACAATAGAAGATAATGTGATTCTTTGGGGACAGGTGGGAGTAAGCAAAACATTGACTATTGGTAAAGGGGCTATTGTATATGCACAAAGTGGTGTGAAGGATTCAATTGAGGGCGGTAAAGTATATTTTGGCTCACCTGTGGAAGATGCCAGGGAAAAAATGAAAGAACTGGTATGGATAAAAAGGATACCCCAATTATGGGAAAAGGTGATGGAAGGAAAGGGGAAATAGTTGATTAGTTGATCAGAATGGATGAGCTACTTGCTAAACTAATTAACAAATTATCTAATCAGGTACATAATCATAGGGCAACAAATCAGCAAGGTTTTTCCAGCTCCAGTAGCCCTGGTTGATCCAGTCTTTCTGCTCATAATAATAACCGTTTTCAGTAATCGTTATCCAGTTTTTTATATCTATGTAAGATATCTGGTAGGGTACGCTTTTCGGTAGCTTCATTTTAGACAGATATTGTTTTTCAGGACTTTTTTTGGTGTAGGTGATACTAATCTTTCTTGGATAAAATATCTCTATATCAGCAGGCCCGGTGGTTATAGTGTGTACTATACTATCAGCTCCAATACTGTCGGCAGTATTAGGTACAATATTGTAATAGGCCGTATCATACACATTTTTCACTTTAATAAACTTTTTATCATTGTTTTCGTCGAGCAGATCAACGATCCACCCCTCTTCCAGCAGGGTGCTGTCATAATAGCTATGCATAAAATGAAGCCTGGAGCCTTCATAGGCATTTACTCTTGCTTTATTCCATATTTTTTTTAAACTATCAGAACCCTCCATTTCAGTAAAAAGACAATATCCACGATATAAATTAATGTCAGTATTATAGAAATACACAAACGAGTCAAGCTGGTAGCGAAGATGATAGCCTAATGCATTATTGCTGATCAGGAGGGCATCAGTAGCCATTACTTTTAACCGGTTTGTCTTTTTATAAAAGAAAAACTTCAGCACTTCAGGATTGGTTAATACACAGTTGGCCGCATTTGGAGTAGAGCCAATAAAATTTTTGATAAAAAAATCACCATATTTCTCCCAGCCATTCGCCACCTCAAAACTGCTTTTTAAAACCACTTCACCAAGACTTTTGTCTTCTTTCAATAATAATATTTCAAGTTTGTTATTTTCCCCCACACGGATTGTCTGTGTTTGGTAGCCGGTATAACTGAAAACAAGATCATATCCTCCTGATTTTAATACCAGGGAGAATTCACCATCTTTATTTGTTACGGTTCCCAATGTAGTATTCTGGCAAAAGACAGATGCTTTTGATAATGGCTCTCGGCTGGAAGAATCAAGTACTACACCCGTAACAGTAAACTGTGCTTGTATTACAAAAGAGAAACTACATAGAAGGCTGAGAAAAAGTGCATGAATTTTTTGCATAGAATCAAGATTGCGGGTTAAAGATAATCAGCTGCTGGTCAGGGTTGCACGGCATTAATAGTGCCAAGGTATTTTTTACAGGCTTTTTTGATAGTTTCTTCTACAGGGGTAAAGGAAAAACCCGGTAAGATTTTCAGTATTTTATCATTTTCAAAAAAAGTCTGGCTTTGTGCTACCCTTGCACTTTCCCGGGTTAGCAAGGGTCTCTTCCCGGTAAATATTGATTTTATCTTTTCAACCCGCCAGGCCAGTTTCAAAATAAAAGGAGTTGCTTTTTTGTCAGGTCGTTTTTTTGAGAAATTATCAGCAATAGTATCCTGCAGTTTTTTAAAAGGCCATGTATCACCATTAACTATGTATCGCTGCTCTGAAATGGTCGTTTCCATTAACAGGACCGTAGCTTTTGCCACATCCTCCACATCCACAAAACCATTGATGCCTGGTGTATACCAGTTGAATCCGTCGTACACCTGTTTGAAAATAGCGCAGCTACCGCTATGCCAATCTCCAAAGCCAAGGATGGTACTTGGATTAAGTATAACAGCATCCAGTCCTTCGCTTATTCCCCTCCATACATGCAGTTCAGCTTTGAATTTGCTTTTTGCATAATGGGTGTTTACTTTACTATCTTCCCATTTCTTTTCTTCGTTCACATGACCGCCATTGGCTGTTCTTCCTAACGCGGCTACTGAACTGATATAAATGAGCCTCCTTACATTTTTTTCCAAAGCCATGTTTACGACATTAGCAGTGCCTTCCACATTTGTATGGTACATCAGCTCACGGTCTTTTTTAATAAACGAAACAATAGCAGCTGAGTGAATGACAGTATCAACCTCTTCCATAGCATCCTGTAATGCCACTACGTCCAGAACATCTCCTTCCACCCACTCGACTTTATCCAATATTTCTTTTGAGATCCAGGAAGGCAATTTACTATTCCGGCGAATGGCCCTCACCCGGTAGTTTTTCTCAACTAATTGTTTTATGATGTAGGAGCCCAGGAAACCAGTACCACCTGTAACTAAAATCATCTGGCAATCAGTTTTGGGGCTGTGAAGTAAGATGTTTTATTCATAATCATAATATCCTTTTTTTGTTTTTCTGCCTAATTCTCTGCTATCTACTTTATTTTTCTGAATAAAAGATGGCTTTAATCTTTCCGGATTATTCAGTTGTTCATACACGGAGCAGCTTACTGCATAATTAACATCATTGCCTATCAGGTCCATCAATTTAAATGGCCCCATTTTAAAACCGGAAGCTTCCAGTAGAAGATCGATCTGCGTAAAAGCACTAACGTCTTCTTCAGCCAACCTTAGTGATTCAATATAATAAGGTCTTGCTACCCTGTTAACAATAAAACCGGGAGAATCTTTGCAAATGACCGGAATCTTATTCATTTGTTTTGCAAGTTCCACAATGGTGCTTGTTGTTTGGTCATTCGTGTAGCAGGTATTAACCACTTCTACCAGTTTCATAATTGTAGCAGGGTTGAAAAAATGCATTCCGATAACCCTCTCTGGCCGTTGTACACCAGCTGCAATATGTGTAACAGACAAAGACGAGGTGTTAGTGGCAAAAATACAGTCGCTATGATTGAGCTCAGCCAACTGATTGAACAATGCAATTTTTACGGACAACTTTTCTATAATGGCTTCAATAAATATATCTGCCAGGCAGGTTTGAATATCATCTGTAAACCGGATATATTGAATGACCTTTTCCTTTTCTTCGTCCGTAATCTTGCCTTTTACAGTTAATGTTTCAAGATTTTTTTTAATACTGTTTTTAGTCTTTTCTAAGACGTCCCGGTTAGGCTCATATAAGATAGTGGCAAACCCTGATTGCGCAGCCGCCTGTGCAATACCACTGCCCATGGTTCCTGCTCCACAAACACAAATGCTGTTGATATTCATTTTATGCAAAATTGTGAATGTAAAGATATTAGATACAAGGGCATTGTCCATAGGAACTGATCAATAAATATTATTTGGCAAAATTCTTTTTATCCCGATAAAAAAATCAACTATGGGCCGCAGTATTTATTTTTAAAGTGAAGCGGGATCAGGCTTTTCATTGAAGAGCTTCAGAGCTTATATCCTACCTTTATAGACAACACTGCTATATGAGAATTTCTTTTCTTGCAATATTGTGTTGTTTTTTTGTAATTGGCTATACCCAGACGGTTGACCACTGGGCACAGGTTGTCAATTGGGATGGAGTAAGTCACTGGTCCCGTTATATGATAACACAACCGGGTTACCAGGGCCCTAATTCTTTGCCTGTCCCCCGTATTGCAAATGGAAGTTCCGACAGTAGTTTTTCTCTTGGTGTTACAGGCAATCTTCATTTTTCTTCCGGGGATAATACTCAAAATATAACTGTATATGCTAATTATTCATTGGTAAAAGACCTAGTATCTATTGATTTGACATGGGTTCCCTATGAACATTATGTAATGAGCCAGGGCATAAAAGACAAAAGGCATGTATTTACTCAATTTTACAATAGCCATTCAACCACAGGAGACATTCATTTCAATACGACCTTTCAGTTATTAAATAAATGGAGGAAATCTATTCATCTTGCTTTCAGAGTTGGTTATCGGGTTCCTTCCGGACAGCGTTTTGGTGCTGCAAGATATACTGATGGCCCCGGTTATCACTTTGATCTGTCGATAGGAAAACCCTTTAAAAATTCTCGATTTAAATGGATTAGTATGATAGGCTTTTATGTCTGGCAGATTGAATCGGACGTCCATAATCAGAATGATGCCTTTTTAGTTGGTAGTGGGTTGGAGTGGAATAAAAAAACACTGAAGCTACAGACTTATGTAGCCGGTTACATGGGTTACCTGGAAAATGCAGGAGATGATCCTTTTGTTTTCCGGGCAAGTTTGGAAAAGAAATTGAACAGAACTACTTTACTGTTCGGTTTCCAACAAGGCTTGCATGATTTTGATTACAGCAGTGTAGAATTTGGAGCGAAATATAATTTTCACTGGAAAAATAAAGTGCTGGCTAAATAGCAGAAGTGAATTGCTTCAGGAACCGCACATCATTCTCACTGAACAGGCGCAGATCATTTACTCCATACTTAAGCATAGCCGGACGTTCGATACCCATGCCAAAAGCAAAGCCGGTGTATTTGTTAGGGTCAATGCCACAGTTAGTGAGAACATTTGGGTGAACCATACCGCAACCGAGAATTTCCACCCACCCGGTTTTTTTACAAATATTACAACCATCACCGCCACAGATGAAGCAAGTCACATCCATTTCAGCACTGGGTTCGGTGAAGGGGAAATAAGATGGCCGGAACCGGACTTTTACATCCTTACCATACATTTCTTTCACAAAAAAATAAAGCGTTTGCTTCAGGTCAGCGAAGGAAACATTCTCATCAATATATAATCCTTCCACCTGGTGAAAGAAACAATGGCTTCTGGCACTTACTGTTTCATTGCGGTACACACGGCCCGGCATCAGCATACGGATGGGCAACTTGCCTTTTTCCATTTCTCTTATTTGCACACTGCTGGTATGCGTACGCA
>CAZTKV010000121.1:5279-7906 GCA_964614285.1 uncultured Chitinophaga sp.
TGTTTGAATTCATTCAGTAATTGCCCGGCTTCTTTTTTCTTTTCCACTGGTACATTTTTCATTTCACCCATAATGGCTTTCACAATACCCTTTGTACCGAGGTACTTAATGCGGAATTCTTCCACTTGCTTCTCATCAGCGGCAGAAAAAGAAGAGATCTCTTTTTTGTAGTCCTCAATTTGCTTCAACAGTTGTTCCATAAGTGCGCAAAGATAAGGAATGGACCGTAGCGATTGAAGGACTGGAAGTGGCTAATCACCAAGGGTATGTCAATACTCTCTGTTTTCCACTTTCCATTTTCCACTATCTTGCATACATGTCAGACCACCTAAATATTTCGGATTTTTTGTCTCCTCTCAATCTTCATGAATTATCGCATGATGAAGGATATAAGGATGGACAGCTGGGTAAAATCATTTCAGCCTATGTGGATGAGTTTCCTGATCTTGACGAAGCGCAACTGGTGATTGTTGGCTGCGGAGAACAGCGGGGTAGCGGACTGATACATGGGCAAAGCCAGGCACCAGATATCATCCGCCGGCATTTCTACAGTTTATATTACTGGCATCAGGATATTAAAATCGCTGATGTAGGTAATATAAAAACGGGATCATTGTTTACTGATTCCTATGCTGCTTTAAAAACAGTGGTGCAGGAATTGATGAGTGATGGAAAAACAGTTATTATACTTGGTGGTTCGCATGATCTCACTTTGTCTCAATATTACGCTTATTCCGAAACCAAAAGGACTATTGAAGCCAGTTGTGTGGATGCGTTGATTGATCTTAATCTCGACTCACCCTTTCGCCATGAAAATTTCCTGATGGAAATGCTGACAGGCGAACCTAATTTTCTTCGGCATTACAATCATATTGGTTTCCAGAGTTATTATGTACATCCGAAAATGCTGGAGACACTGGATAAACTCCGTTTTGATTGCTATAGAGTAGGTAGTGTAAAAGAAAGCATTGATGAGATGGAGCCGGTGATCCGCAATAGTAACATGTTCAGTTTTGATATTACAGCGATTGCCAGTGCTTATGCACCGGCTAATTCGGTTTCTCCCAACGGGCTGAATGGCGAAGAAGCCTGTGTGCTGCTACGCTATGCAGGAATGAGCCCCAATGTAAATTCTATTGGTATTTACGGGTATAATGCCCAGCATGATAAAGATGAACTGACGGCCAGGCAGATCAGCCATATGCTCTGGTATGTGCTGGATGGGCGCAGCCGTGGCAGAAAAGAAGCGGCGCTGGATGAAAAAGAATCTTTCAATGAATACCACACTGCTTTTGCAGAAGTAGAAACCACTTTTTTGCAAAGCAGGAAGACTGGCAGATGGTGGATGCAGCTACCGGATAAAAAATTTATCGCCTGCAGCTACAAAGATTATTTACTGGCCAGTAGCAATGAAATACCGGAAAGATGGTTGAGAGCACAGGAGAGAGGATGAGGCCCCTGCCCCCTGAAGGGGAACTTAGATCACTGCTTCATTATTGATTACATAGGCTCTTAAAGTATAAAGAATTTACAAACCTCCCCTTTAGGGGGGTAGCGATTTTTAATATAAAAAATCATTTATGGAGGTCGTATTTCGCACCGGCATTTGCTCATACGGCATGAGCGGCAAATTATTTCATGCGCCGTTCATAGATGCGCATCCGGGATATGAACTGACAGCGATCGTAGAGAGACATAACAATGATTCCCGGGAAAGATACCCTAAGGTAAAATTGTATCGTTCAGCGGAAGAGTTATGTGCTGATAATGATTTGCAACTGATCGTGGTGAATACTCCCACCCATTTGCATTATGAACAGGCAAAACTGGTATTGCAATCAGGCAAACACCTGGTAATAGAAAAACCATTTGCAGTAACGGTGAAAGAAGCAGAGGCGTTAACTGCATTGGCTGAGAAAAATGAACTGTTCATCAGTGTGTACCAGAACCGTCGGTATGATGGAGATTACCGGGCGGTGAAAAATGTATTGCAGCAAGGATTGCTGGGAGAACTGCGGGAGGTGGAAATCCGTTATGATCGTTACCGTCCAGCCTTCGGCGGTAAGCCGCACAAAGAAGGAGATATGCCCGGGGCGGGTATTATCTATGATCTTTCTCCACATCTGGTGGACCAGGCTATACAGTTATTTGGTTTTCCTGGTGCTGTATTTGCCGATGTATGGAAAATGCGGGATGATGTATCTGCCCCAGATTACTTCGAGATACTTTTTTACTACAATAAACTGCGGGTAAGATTAAAGGCCACTTGTATTGCCCGTGAATCCACTTATGCCTATGCCCTGCATGGCATGAAAGGAAGTTTTTTGCAACAGCGGTCTGATATGCAGGAGCAGCAATTACTGGCCGGGATAAAACCTGCTTTAGAAAGCTGGTGTGCGGCACCATCAGCACCTGATGGTTTATTGCATACTGAAGTAAATAGTGAAGTGATACGAAAAGAAACAACATCATCTCCCGGAAACTATATGGGTTATTATGATGATGTGTACAAGGCGCTGACAGGGCAGGGGCCCAATCCCATACCTGCAGCCGATGGTATAAAGAACATGCGGATCATTGAAGCAGCGCTGGAGAGTGTTGAAAAAGGAAAAATGGTTTCTTTATAA
>CAZTKV010000122.1:0-3871 GCA_964614285.1 uncultured Chitinophaga sp.
ACCGCAAGCGGTGCTCCCGGCCCAAAATACTGGCAGCAAAGAGTGGACTATGATATCAAGTGTGAGTTAGATGAAAAAAACCTTAAACTTAACGGTAGCGAAACAGTTACTTACTTCAATAATTCGCCGGATGAACTGGTTTTTCTATGGCTGCAACTGGACGAGAACCAGCACAGTACTGTGAATAATGCCAATTACCAGACCAGTAATGCAATGAACAGGCAAACGAGCCCGGCACAACTGGACAGGATAGATGAAGCAAAAAAAGATAATGGATACGGATTTAATATCGTGAAGCTGACAGATGCTGCAGGCAAACCATTGAAATATACGATCAACAAGACCATGATGCGGGTTGAATTACCTGCCCCGCTGAAAGCAGGCCAGCGTTTTGTTTTCAAATTAGACTGGAATTATAAAATAGTAGATCGCCTCGGTCGGGGTGGCCGTGGTGGTTATGAATTTTTTCCTGAAGATGGCAATCATCTTTTTACAATGACACAATGGTACCCCCGGTTATGTGTATACAGTGATTTCCAGGGATGGCAGAACCACCAGTTCACTGGTCGTGGTGAATTTGCTTTATCCTTTGGCAATTTCAAAGTAGCAATGACAGTACCTGCCGATCATGTAATCATGTCGACTGGTGAATGCCAGAACTATCCTGCTGTACTTACCCCGGCGCAACTGGCCCGCTGGAATAAAGCAAAGAATGCTGCTGAACCAATGGAAGTAGTAACGCTGGAAGAAGCAAAAAATGCAGAGAAACAAAAAAGTGAGAAAAAGAAAACATGGATCTTCAAAGCAGATAATGTCCGTGACTTTGCCTGGGGCTCTTCCCGCAAATTCATCTGGGATGCAATGGCCACGAAAGTGGAAGGAAAAAAGATCATGTGCATGAGTGGTTATCCAAAAGAAGCTTATGGCCTGTACAGGAAGTTTTCTACGAAAGCGGTTGAGCATACTATTAAAACCTATTCCAAATTCACTATCCCCTATCCATATCCTGTGGCGCAAAGTATAGAAGCATCAAACGGAATGGAATACCCGATGATCTGTTTCAATTTTGGCCGTACTGAAAAAGACGGCACCTACAGCGAAGGAACAAGAAACGGGATGATCGGGGTGATCATTCATGAAGTGGGTCATAACTTTTTTCCCATGATCATCAACAGTGATGAACGTCAGTGGAGCTGGATGGATGAAGGGTTAAATACATTTGTTGAATACCTGGCCGAAGAATTATGGGACAACAAATTTCCGAGCCGCCGCGGCCCTGCCGCATTCATTACTGATTATATGAAATTGCCAAAGGATCAGTTGGAACCGATTATGACCAATAGTGAAAACATTGTTCAGTTCGGGCCCAATGCTTATTCCAAACCAGCAACAGGTTTAAATATTTTAAGAGAGACCATCATGGGCCGTGAACTGTTTGACTATGCTTTCCGGGAATATGCAAGAAGATGGGCTTTCAAACATCCTGAACCGGCTGATTTCTTCCGCACAATGGAAGATGCCAGCGGTGAGGACCTTGACTGGTTCTGGAGAGGCTGGTTCTTCAGTACTGAAGTATGTGATATTTCACTGGATACAGTAAAATATGCCAAACCAGACCTGGCAGCAGTACCCAACAGCACTGCAGAAACCACTGTAAAACGCAGTGCTGACAAACCGCTGGTTCCCACTTTTGATGATATTTCCAAGATCAGGAACCGGGAAGACAAGAATATCAGATTCCAGACAGATGCAGATACCACTATCCGTGATTTCTACTGGCGGTATGCCCGGGGTTTAGAACCTTACGACACCTCTAAGATCGAAATAAAGATACCCGGCAATAAACCCGAAGGACTAACAGATGCCGAGAAAGAAAAATATGGTAATAAAAATATGTATGAACTTACTTTCAGCAATAAAGGCGGACTGGTAATGCCAATCATTATTGAATGGACTTATAAAGACGGTACAAAAGAAGTAGAAAAAATACCGGCACAGGTATGGCGCTTAAATGAAAATAAAGTGATCAAAACTTTTGTGAAAGATAAAGAAGTGGCTTCTATTAAACTGGATCCGCTAAAAGAGACGGCCGATATTAACGAAAGCAACAACAGTTGGAACACTATTCCGGAACCTTCTAAATTCACCATCTTTAAACAAACACAGGGTGGTGGCAGAAGAGGTGGCGGTGGCCAGGCTGGTAACCCGATGCAACGGGCCCAGGATAATAAGAAAGGATTCTAAACAAGTTAATAGTTTGTAGTTTAAAGTTTGTAGTTGAGAGGCATGAATTGTATCATGCCTCTCATTTTTTATACCTGCGTAAATCTGCGGAGCCATCAGCGTTATCTGCGGGAAAAATAAGTCTTTCCGTTTAACTTTACTGCATGACAAAAGTTTTCTGTTTCTCACTAAGCTTGCTTTTATCATTTGTTATTAAAGCTGCTACTGTAGACACTGTAAGCATTTACAGCACTGCTATGCAAAAAGAATATAAATGTGTGGTGATAAAACCAACGATAGCGCAGAATGAAAAAATGCAGTGGCCCGTTGTGTATTTGTTGCATGGCCATGGTGGCTGGTATGCCAACTGGATAATCAGGGTAAAAGAATTAAAAAAATATGCAGATCAGTACCGGGTGCTGATTGTTTGTCCTGATGGTGGCTACAACAGCTGGTATATAGACAGCCCTGTTGATTCAACAGTACGGTTTGAAACTTACATCAGCAAAGAAGTACCTGCCTACATCGAAAAACATTACCCGGTTATTAAAGACAGGAAAGCAAGAGCCATTACCGGTTTAAGTATGGGCGGCCATGGTGGTTTGTTTCTGGGTTTTCGTCATGCGGATGTATTTGGTGCCTGCGGCAGCATGAGTGGTGGTGTGGACCTGCAGCCTTTTAAAAAGAACTGGCAATTGTCGCAAAAGATAGGGGATACGATAAACTATGCTGCCAACTGGAAAAACTATTCGGTGATTACGGTTATTGAGAATTATCCCAAGGATTCACTGAGCATAATTATCGATTGCGGCACCGAAGATTTCTTTTTTGATGTGAACAATGCCTTGCATGATAAAATGCTACGGCTGAAAATACCACATGAATATATTGAACGTCCAGGCAAACACGACTGGAACTACTGGAGGAATGCAGTGCAGTACCAGTTACTTTTTTTCAGTAACTATTTTGAGAGGAATAAAACTTACTAAGGCTTCGGCAAGTTCCCGGTACTGCCATCCCTCACTTTAATCTTTTTCTTATTGGAGTTTTTCTTTTCGTAATCAAGTATAGCCTGGGGTTTGGCAACGGTTTTGGCTCCGGCAGTATCCGACTTAGATTTTCCACTGCTGGTGCTTAGCGGTCTTATATTTTCATCATCGATTATTCCGCCATCTTCGGTCTGCAACTTATTCATTACATAGTTCTCAGTAGCTTCTACAGTTCCCTCCCTGGGATCATAGTAAAACCATTTACCATGTTTCATCGATACTCCTTCATTCTTCACTACTACCCAGTCCTTTACTTTAGAAGGATCCTTAATATCATATACAGCCACCGTATCAAATGCCACTTTGGGGTCCATGGCCCTCCAGTTCTCCACCCGCAACAATCCCCCGTTATAAGTAAAGTATTGTTGCTTGCCGTTCAGTTTTCCCCAACGGTAATTCTCTTCTGCAATCTTCACTCCTTCCAGTGAATATTTTTTCCAGGTGCCTTCTTTCATATCATTTTCATAATAGCCTTCTTCTTCGTAGCCTCTCTCACCCCGGAGGTCATCTACTCTTACTGACCAGGGGCCTTGTTTCAGTCCCTTCATATCTACCCGGTTCAATGTATCACCCCGTTTATTCAGCACATAGCTTTTCAA
>CAZTKV010000122.1:3971-5479 GCA_964614285.1 uncultured Chitinophaga sp.
GATATAGATGCCAACCCGGAAGATCCCACTGAATTCTATGTGGCCTATGCCACCGGTGGTTTATGGCATACCAAAAACAATGGTCAGAGCTTCACTCCCATCATGGATAATCTTGACATATTGTTCATTGGTGATATCGCCGTGAATTGGGAAAAAACAACAACCGGAAAAGGAATAAATAAAACGGACAGGATAATCTGGGTTGGTACAGGTGAAGTGAACAGCAGTCGTTCCTCCTATGCCGGGATAGGTGTTTATAAAACAACGGATAACGGACAGCATTGGGATTATCTCGGCCTGCCCGAATCGCATCACATTGGCAAAATACAATTGCATCCAACTGACAATAACATTGCATGGGTGGCTGCACTGGGACATTTATATTCTCCCAACAAAGAAAGAGGGGTGTTTAAAACAACGGATGGTGGTAAAACATGGAAACAAACCTTGCTGGTGGATGATAATACTGGTTGTGTTGACCTCGACATCAATCCCGCAAATCCCAATGAATTGTATGCAGCGATGTGGTATCGTGTAAGAAGAGCATGGAAGTTTGAAGAAAGCGGAAAGACAAGCGGGATCTACAAAAGCACTGACGGTGGTGAAACATGGAAATTAGTATCAGCAGCGGGATCAGGCTTTATGACCGGTGATAAGATCGGCCGTATCGGCATAACCGTTTATCCAAAGAACCCCAATATTGTATATGCAATCGTTGATAACAATACACCCAAACCTCCTGCAGAAAAAAAGAATGATTCTGCCTACAAAAAAGATGATTTTAAAAATATCAGCAAAGAGCAGTTTGAACAACTGAGCAGCAAATGGCTGGATACATTTTTAAGAGCCAATCGTTTCCCAAGAAAATACAATGCAAAGCTGGTAAAAGAAATGGTAGCGGCTGACAAAGTGAAACCAACTGCCTTATGGGATTTTCTTGACAGCGATGATGGTTTTCAAAATACCGGGATTGCCGGTTGCGAAGTGTATCGCAGCGAGGATGGCGGACAAAGCTGGAAGAAGACGCATGATAAACCAATCGGTATTTTCAATACTTACGGGTATTATTTTGCCAAAATCTATACGTCCCATTATAACCCAGATAAAGTATTCATCCTTGGTTTTTATGCAGAAGTTTCTACCGACGGCGGCAAGACATTCAAGACTATGGATAAAGGCAATGTACACGCAGATCATCATGCCCTGTGGGTAAATCCGAAAAGGGATTCACATACGATAAACGGAAATGATGGTGGCACCAATATCAGTTATGATGACGGGGAAAACTGGTTTAAAGCCAATACGCCGGCTGTAGGGCAATACTATGCCATCACAACCGATGATGCCAAACCATATAATGTATATGGTGGGTTACAGGATAATGGCAGCTGGTGGGGACCATCTAATCACAAAGAAGATATTGGGTGGATAGACAACGGGCAGTATGCCTACAAACCCATCAACGGTGGTGATGGTATGCAGGCACAGGTGGATACAAGAGATAATGC
>CAZTKV010000122.1:5579-7899 GCA_964614285.1 uncultured Chitinophaga sp.
TGGGAACAACTCAACCAAACTGTACCAGCACCAGGAAAGAAAGGCAAACAACAAACTACAAACTACAAATTACAAACCAACCAACTCTGGATAAGCAGGGTCACTGCTTCACAACACAAAGAAGCAAGGATATATACATCGCTGAATGGTTACCGGTTTGACAACTTTGCTCCTCATCTCTATGTCAGTGATGATTATGGAACTACCTGGAAACAGATTGGCAGCGATCTTCCGAATGAACCCATCAATGTAGTGAAAGAAGACCCAAAGGATGAAAACATTTTATATGTGGGTACTGATGGTGGTCTCTATGTAAGTTTTAATGCGGGTGCTTCATTCATGTTATGGAATGGCGGGTTACCAAAATCCGTTCCGGTGCATGATATTGCTATACAACAACGGGACAATGAAATTGTACTGGGTACTCATGGCCGCAGTTTGTTTGTGGCCAAGCTGGATGATGTGCAGGGATTGAAAAAAGACCCGGAGTGGCTGAAGAAGAAACCGAAGGAAAAGCCTAAAACTAATCAACGGCCAGGTGATGATAATGATGAAAGTGAACCGGAAATGTAATGTAAAAGCCGCCTTTGTAAGGCGGCTTTTCTTATATAGATGGGCAAGTAAATCCTAAAAAACTTTAAAGCGTTCGAAACAGGCTTTCTCCAGCATCTCCCTGTCATCGGGGTGAGAAATTTCAATCAATGATTTGGCCCGCTGACGAAGGTTTTGCCCGAATAAATAAGCAACACCAAATTCTGTTACCACATAGTGAATATGTCCCCGGGTGGTGACCACACCGGCGCCGGGTTTTAAGAAAGGTACAATACGGTTGATCCCTTTTACAGTACGGCTGGTTAATGCAATGATGGGTTTACCTCCCTCACTCAAAGCAGCGCCCCGCATAAAATCCATTTGTCCGCCAATACCGCTGTATTGTACAGAGCCAATTGAGTCGGCACATACCTGGCCGGTGATATCCACTTCAATGGCGCTGTTGATGGCTACCACTTTCGGATTCCGGCGGATAACATGCGGATCATTCACATAATCTATATCAAGGAATACAAAAGCAGGATTATCATCCACATAATCATACAATCGACGGGTACCCACCGCAAAACCGGTCACTGTTTTATTCGGGTGTATCCTTTTCTGAGAGTTATTAATCACATCATTATCGAAAAGATCAATGATACCATCGCTGCACATTTCGGTATGCACTCCCAGATTTTTATGACTGTGCAGTGACCGGAGCACCGCATCAGGAATAGTACCAATACCCATTTGCAGCGTACTGCCATCTTCTATCAGGCCGGCAATCAGTTTACCGATCTTCAATTCATCTTCTCTCACTTTTGTACCATAATCAACCTCTGGTAATTCTTCTTCATGATATACCATCGCCGTAAACCGCTTGGTATGCACCAAACTATCACCATGTGTACGGGGTACCTTCGGATTTACCTGTGCAATGATATGCGTAGCTGTATTTACCGCACTGCGGGCCACATCTACTGACACACCAAGTGAACAATAACCATGTTTATCCGGTGGTGATACCTGCACCAGCGCCACATCAATATGCATCTGCTTGCGGAACAGGTCAGGAATATCACTTAAAAAAACAGGAACAAAATCGGCCCGGCCTTCATTCACTGCTTTGCGTACGGATTCAGAGACGAACATGCAGTTGATGTTGAACGAATCAGCATATTGCGGTTTATCCAGTTCAATATCTCCCTGTACGGTAATGAAAGTGAGTTCCACATCCCGGAGTTCGGGAGCTCTTTTAGCCAGTTCTCTTAATAAGTATAGTGGTGTTTGCGCACTGCCCTGTACAAATACACGATGACCCGATTGTACAACAGACAAAGCCTCTTCTGCGGGCTTATATTCAAAAGGAGTTCTCATATTGCAAAGCTATTGGTAATTATAAATTACCGAATGATTATGCTTATTTGGTGTATTGATAAGAATCAGTACTATTAATGAGCCATTAACCAGTCAATGGCCAGTTCATATCCCTTCAGACCCAAACCGAAAATACTACCCGCTGCTTTGGCGCTAACATGTGATAGTTTACGAAAATCCTCCCTTGCATGCACATTGGAGATATGTACTTCAACCACCAGTGTTTTGATGGCGGCAATGGCATCGCCGATAGCGACTGATGTATGCGTATAACCGCCCGGGTTGAGAACGATACCATGATAACTGAATCCCACCCGCTGCAACTCATTGATCAGTTCGCCTTCCACATTGCTCTGGAAATAACTGATCTCAATATTGGCATATTTCTTTTTCAAAGAATCAAGAAACT
>CAZTKV010000123.1:0-7899 GCA_964614285.1 uncultured Chitinophaga sp.
CTGCCACCTCTGTTTTATTCTTCAGTGGGTAATCTGTACGGGATAAGTCCCTTTTAATAATAGTTATTTTATTGGTATCATATCCAAAGGTGGCCAGTGCATCATTCATAGAATTCAATATAACCATGTCAAAATTTTTCTTTTTCAGCTTGCCAATAGCATGAGGAAGTTCATTATTTGTTTCCAGGGCAAAACCAATGGAAAGCTGGTCGTTTCTTTTTACTTTCCCAAATTCGCAAGCAATATCTACATTCTTTACGAGTTGAATAGTAAAGGATGACTCCTCTTTTTTGATTTTCTGTTTAGCCACTTTACCCGGGCGATAATCCGCCACTGCAGCAGCAAAAACACAAACATCCACTTCTTCAAAAAACCTGCAACAGGTCATAAACATTTCCGTAGCAGAATTTACTTTTATTGTCTTCAGCCGGGGGTGTTTCAGTTCCATACATACCGGGCCGGAAACCAGGAACACTTCTGCCCCATGCTTCAAACATACTTCAGCGATGGCATAACCCATTTTGCCTGATGAGTAATTACTGATATAGCGAACAGGATCGATAGCCTCCCTGGTCGGCCCGGCAGTGATCAATACTTTTTTTCTGCTTAAAATAGTTGCTGACATTTTTTTGGTTTTTAGTTGTAAAACTTCTCCAAACTTAGCCAAGTGAGAAAATTTATTGTGTCGTATAATTTACAAATTCTGAATAATAAACAGGTAAAGTAAACTCAATCGTTATGAAAGATAATATTTGCATAAGATATTGAATTATTTCATTCAAAATGAAGCCGCTGGGCCGCATTGCAATAGGCATGATAATCTTGAATCAGTTTTTCTATCTCCAGCTTTTCAATATTTCCTTTAAAGGCCCGTTGAAAGTCTGTTTCAAATGAACAGCGAATTCAGATTTTATAGTCATAAGCAAGAAGATAATACACATCGGTATCTGAACGTATTTCCACTGTTTCCAGGTTAATACTTTATTTTTCGTTAGTGAAAAATCAATTGTTCAAAGAAATCGCTTCATCGGAAATTAATATCATACAGATTCTCAGCAAGAATTTCTTTCCTAGCCTTACGGGAAGAGGATTTGCCAGGGGTCAATATTGATATTCGCAGTTTCGTATCCCTTTGACTCAGACGATTCCTGAAAAAAATGAAGTATGTTCTTTTCCCAGAACATAAATTCCACTTATGGTAACGGTAAATATAGCGGGAGATTGGTGAACCGTTTATTTTTCAAGCAGTTCTCTGATGCATTATAAATGGAATCCGTGTTTATACGTTGTTATAGATTTTGATCAGTGTTTCTCTTAATACAGCGGCTTCATCGGAACTATGATAGCAAATAACATTCGCAATATCTTCCGGTCTCACCCATTTGCTGAAATCTGCATTGGGCATGGCATTACGGTTTTGCGGCGTATCAATTGTGCTAGGCACCACAACACTTGTCATCACATTTTTTCCTTTGGCCTCAATATTCATCAACTCTGCGAGACGAACGATTAACGACTTGGAGAGACCATAAGCCACCATTCCATTCCCGCCTTCTGCGCTCAGTCCAGGCTTTGAACCAACGAAAAAAATCCTTCCACTGTTTTGCTTTATCATTTGTGTAAACACAGGCCGGGCCACATGATAAGCCGTTTCAAAATTCAGTTTATATTGTTTCAAAATATCCGCCGATAAAGTATCAGCAATTTTTCCCATTGCAAAACCGCCAACAGTTAAAACAGCTACATCTACCTTTCCATATTTTGAGACTATCGAATCAATAAATTGTGTTGATTCCTCTTCACTGGTTAAATCAACTATCGCTTTTTCAAAACTATCAGCAGGATAATAAGGTAATCCTGAGTCAACAGGAGTTACCGTTCCAATTACCCTATATCCCTCTTCAATAAATCTAGATACTACAGCCCTCCCCAGGTTACCGGACGAACCGGTTATAATTGCTATTTTCATTCTTATAGTTTATTCCCAACTGAATTTACCTCCAGTCAAAACTCTTATTTTATGTAAACTGGAATGAGTTGCCAGGTATAGCGATTTCCCATCATCACCCCAAGCCATGTTAGCTGCTCTTTCCGGAGTAACAATCTTGCCAAGTAATTTTGCCTCCGCAGAAACAATCCATATTCCGCCCGGTGCTGATACAAACAGGTTGCCGTCTCGGTCTATTTTTATTCCGTCAATGGCTTCATCATCTTCTGTCAGGTTCCAGTTAAAAAAAACTTTCCCGTTTTTTAAGGTACCATCAGGTTTTACTTCGTAGCGCCAAACAGTCTTTGTATTGTGCACATCACGAATATCCCAGTTGCCTAGATACAAATATTTTTCATCCGGAGAAAATGCAATACCATTAGGTCCGCCCAATTCAGTTGTAAGCAAAATTGTTTTTCCGTCTTTAACCATATACACACCCTGGTAAGGTGTCTCTTTTTTAGGATCATTAAACAGTCCCGGTAATCCGTAAGGAGGATCTGTAAAATAAATACTCCCGTCAGATTTCAGCACCACATCATTTGGGCTGTTCAGTCTTTTGCCATCATGATTGTCTGATAAAACAGTAACAGGGCCTTTCCTTTCATGCCGAATCAATCTTCTGTTACCATGCTGAGCCACAATAAGCCTTCCCTCTTTATCAATAGTTAATCCGTTTGAACCTGGCTGTCGGTAATCACCGATATCTGCACCTGTATAGCCGCTGTGACTCATGTAAACAGTTACATTATGATTCTTCGGATTGTAGCGGTAAATAACATTAGTATTCGGGTCACTGAATAATAAATAATCATCAGGATGCCAAACCGGGCCTTCGGTGAAAGTAAATCCGTCAGCCAGTTTTTCAATTTGCGTTCCTGGTACGATGATGCTGTTGAGTTCCTCATCAATCACAAATACTTTACCGTCATTTTTCCAGGCTGGGCTTGTTGGCAAACCATCTTTGTAAAAATCCACTACGGCATTCCTTACCCATATATAATTATCCGGGAGTTTGCCTACTGTTCCGTTAATACCCAAAACAGCTATTGAGAATTTTTCTCCGGATTTTGCATCTTCAGTTAATATCACCCGGTTTCTTGTGTTGTACCCTGCAATCACCCCATTACCACTTTGTCCAAAACCCTGCATTTGTTTTCCGTTCACCCATATTTCACTGTAATCATCTACCACAATCTCAAATACTACCGTTGTTCCGGCTGTATTTAATTTACCTATAGTTGAAGGAATGGTTAACTCTGTTTTATACCAGACAAAGGAAAACAATCCTGTACCCCGCCGGTTTTCCAGATCTGTGGGCTTTATTTCTGTAAAGCCGTCATTAAAATTTGCATCCGTTATCTGCGGATGCAAAGTATATGTCTTAGTTGCTGTGCCTGTAGGATAAAGCGCCAAAGCATCGCCGCCACCTTTTTGAGGACCGGGCAGATTGAAATCTTTCTCATGCACATGGGCAGCTTGCACATACCATTTTGCATTCACCAAAGCTGCCCCTTCATTCGTTTTTAAGTCTGCAATAGCCTGTGGTTTATCCACGGCCAGTTGCCTTGTTTCCTGGGCAAGTACAACAATGGCCCCAAGTATGGCCGCAAGCAACAGGCCATAATATTTCAGTATGGTGTAAATTCTGATCATAAACTGATTATTAAAATCATTTGAAAGTTTTATCGCCTACTTTATTCCTGCTTTGCTACCGGCAATAGCTATCTCTTCATCTTGTGCAGCACTGGCGGCCCCGCTTACACCAATAGCGCCAATCACTTGTCCGTTGTAAAAAATAGGGATACCTCCTTGTAAAAAAGTCCTGCCAACAGTTATCAAAGCGTTTCGTCCGTTGTTAACAGCATCTTCTAATTTTTTGGACGGCAACTTAAACTGCGCCGCAGTCCTGGCCTTTTGTATGGCTACATCGGCTGATGCTGCAAATGTATTATCTAGTCTTTCTAGATACAATAAGTTTCCACCGTTGTCAACAATAGCGATGGAACCACCCGGTGAATTATTGGCCTTTGCATAAGCTACCGCATCTGCTGCCACTTTTTTAGCTGCTTCCAGGGTAATATTTTTTTGATCTGCTACCTGTGCTTTCAGTGAAGAGGCGGTAATCATCATGGCGCTTACTGCAATCATGGCGGCAATTTTTGAAGTGTTCATACTTATTTATTTAATGTTTACAATTATCTTGAACCAATTGTCTTTGCTGCTATATCATACACTGCCTTTTTACCGGCATGTCTCTTTACCAGTTCCGGCCAGTTCATATTGGCTTTTGCGATATTCCCGGTAAGGTCCTTATGAAATTCATCATATTCCTGCTGTGAGTTCTGAAAGATCAGATGACCATCCACCACATCAAACATATCAGGGTTGACAGGTAAAAGCTTGCCCAGGCTCATTCCATATCCGCTGAAGCCACCATACTGAGGTGCAAACATCTCCGGATGATCTTTAAACATCATTTGATGCTGTTCTGTAGAAAACCAATACGTAGCGCCATTATATCTTGCAAAATATTTTGCATCGCCTTTTACTGCTTTCATCAGTGAGAAATAAGCTACCACGTCATTGCCATGCAGGATGAGGCCATTGTCATCAATATTGTTCACAAATTGCTTTTCTGCATCAGTAATAATCTGCTCCCCTTTCTTTCCTGAAACGGCAGGCCAATATTTATCTGCAAGCACTATATTGCCGGGTACATTTTTATTCCAGCCGTTAACTGCCCGTTGATTGTGCTGAATAAAAAGCCGGTCATTAACAATGGAAAACGTATTCACATCTATGGGTGCTACACGACCCAACGACACAGCATAAGCACACCATCCACCGTACTGAGGTTTGTATTTTTCAGGATCTTTTTTGAACAGATCCAGATGCTCCTGTGAAGCAAAATGATAAATGGCTTCATCATAAGTGTATTTGAACTGTTCTCTTCCTTTTACTGGTTTGTTATCTGTAAAAAAAGCAACGGGGTCATATCCATCTAGTATGATTCCACTCTTATCAACGTTATTAAAAGCCTTACCTGGTTGCGGTTTCGGAGTACTTTTGCAGGCAGCTAGCACCAGCAGAAGTAACAAAATTAACCCTGGAGTATTATTTCCGATTTTGAAGTTTTTTTTGAATGAGGTCATAATTTTATTTTATACCCAAAGAAACACCTGCTTCGAAGCCAAGGCTGTCCGATAGTTTACAAACAACCCCATTATGCAATAAAAAAGCCCGTCAATTGTCGGGCTTCTTACAAACGAAAAGTGTATCGTTTAATCCTTAGTTAGATGAAACGACGGGAGAAGCTGGTTTATCATATTGTACAGGTTTACCAATATGACTTGCTACAACCTCAGGCCAGTTTTTATCTGCCTTAGTCTTATTGACTTTCAGGTCTTTGTTGAAAAGCCTGTATGCTTCCTGTGTGTGTTGCAGAATGAGGCGTCCGTCTTCAATCTGATAGATGCGGGGATCAACGGGCCGAAGTTTGCCAAGGCTCATGGCGTAGCCACAGAAGGCGCCATATTGCGGTGCATACTTTTTTGGCTCTTTCTTAAACAGGTCAGCATGTGCAGCTGAAATAAACCAGTACCTGGCGCCATCAAATTCCGTTTCAAAATGTTCTGAACCTTTTACCGCTTTGTTATCGGTGAAATAAGCCACCGGATCGTATCCTTCGATGATGAGGCCTTTTTTGTCAACGTTAACAAGGAAACCTTTTGTGGCTTCATAATGAGGTTCCCGAAGAAAGAAATACCAGGCTGCAACAGCAAGAACAATTGCTATAATAACCGAAACTAAAATTACTCTTTTCATAATTGTTTTTGCAGACAAAGTAACCTTAACGGCTGGAGACATATTGTCTGCAACTTTACAAAAGGAATATATTTACCAGTAAATTACCAATCTGATTTGAATTTTATGAAGGGAAAAAAGGTATCATATTTGATTAAAACAAAAAGAAGGCTTATTTACCTTTAAAAAATTTCTTTTTCAACACAAATACTGTGAAACGAATATGCTTACAGAATTTTCACTGATGCATATCAACTTTTTAATGGACTGATTATTACCCAATACTTTACAAGTTTCGAATCCAGTACAAATACAAAAAGGCGCTGATAAATCAGCGCCTTTTATTTAATCTGTTATTAGTTTGTCTTTTGCCTTTCTTTAATCACCAGGGCCCATTTCTTCAAATGGCTTAATAATTCTTCAAGATTGATTGGTTTGCTGATATAATCATCCATACCAGCCTGCAGGCAAGCGTCACGATCTCCCTGCATAACATTAGCCGTCATCGCCATTATAACTGGTTGTGTCCTCATACTGGTTTTCCGTATTTCACCGGTAGCTTCCAGTCCATCCATTTCCGGCATTTGTACATCCATAAGAATGATATCATAATTACCAGCTATGGTCATTTCAACTGCTTCCTTACCGTTGTTAGCCACTCCCGGATAATAGCCCAACTTGGTCAGTATTTTAATTGCAATTTTCTGATTGATAATGTTATCCTCTGCAATCAGTATCTGCAAGGGGTATTGAACAGAAAAATTCTCCTCTATTTTTCCAGGCTCACCCTTTGGTTCTTCAATAACAGACCTGTTACATACTGAAATGATAGCATCCTGTAAAATGTGCTGTCGAATTGGCTTTGTTACTATTTGCTTAACTAGTTGCTCCCCAGATTCAGCTATTGTATTACCAACAGTATTCAAAACTATAACAGGTATGTGCGGAAAACGGGTATTTAAAGTTCCTAATAGCAGTGCGCCATTATTCGTAAGCAGATCGCTATCAATAAGCAGTAAGTCAATATTATTTCGTTGTGATAAAATTTCCATTATCTCCTCACCAGCACTTGTGCCAACCGGAGCCATTCCCCATTTCTTAAGCAACTTTACAAGAATATCAAGAGAGCTTAGATTATCATCCGCTATTAATACATGTTTCCCCCTGAGATCTGTCATGCTTTTTGTCAAATAATTATTTTCAACAGGTTTATCACTATGACTGAATGGGATATTGAAAATAAATGTACTACCCACCCCCAACCGGCTCTTTGCTTTAATATGCCCTCCCAGCAACTCAACCTGTTTTCTGCATATAACAAGGCCCATACCGGGTTGCTCCTCTTCATTTTGAAATTCTTTCCCGGAAGCAGTATAAAATAAATCGGCAATCTGATGTTCGGGAATACCAACACCACTATCACGAACTTCAAAACTCAACTCAGACCACGTATCTTCCTTTTGTACACAATGTACACCTACTACAATTTCACCCTGCTGTGTAAATTTCACCGCATTCTCGATGAGATTCATCAAAATATCTCTTAGTCGTTTATTATCACCATTAAGTTGAACAGGCACATCTGAATCAATTTCATACAACAAATCAACCCCTGTTTTGCTTGCTTTTGCGGCAAACATTGCTACTACCTCTTCCACACAATCTACCAGTCCGAAATCAATATTATCAAGTTTCTTAGTCCTTTTATCAAGCTTTGAGTAGTCTAGTATGTCACTAGCCAGGATATCATTTACTGTTGAAAGTAATTGCTGGCCGCTGTTTCTTATTGTATCAGCATATTCCTTTTGTTCTTTTGTCAATGAAGTATCATGGAGTAGCGTCGTCATTCCTAAGATACCATTCATAGGTGTGCGGATCTCATGTCCGATGACAGTTAACAGTTCTTGTTTTGACTGTCTTATTTGTCCCGCTTCTTTTATTGCCCTTTCTTCCTTCAAAATCGACTTGTCAAGGTGTAACTGCAGTTCTTCTACCTGTGATTCCAGTTCTTCCACACTGGAAGACATGGCCATCATCCTGGCATTATAAAAATGATAGATCGTGAAAATAATTATGATACCCACCCCGGCCAGAAACCACCAAAT
>CAZTKV010000124.1:0-3066 GCA_964614285.1 uncultured Chitinophaga sp.
CCATACTCATTAAAATGTGTATTGTCTTTTTGCCCGGCAGGATAGTTGGGATGTGCCATTGAATCCAGCTGCATGAACAATAACTTTGAATAATCCGGGCCTAATTGCTGTAATAGTTCACGGCTTTTTGCATCGAGATCAATCACCGGGACATTATAGTCTTTTCCCACTTCCCATGCAGCAGCAGTATATTCTTTATGGGTCTCCTGCTGGATACCTTTTTTGTCAAACCGCATTCTTGTTACAGGTGTGATGATAACAGGATTAGCTTTTTTGTTTTTTGTTTCAGTTATAAACTGGATAAGATTTGTTTTATAATCAGGCACCGGTGTATAACGGTCTTTATATCTTTCTTCCTTCGCTTCATCATTATGACCAAACTGTATCAGTACATAATCTCCTTCCTGCATGCTGTCGGCTATAGGCTGCCAGCGGCCTTCACTGATAAATGTCCTGGTACTTCGGCCACCTCTTGCCCGGTTATCAACAGTAACAGTAGAATCAAAAAAATATACAAAGGGCATTCCCCATCCTGCCAGTGGTGCCCGGCTGGCTTCATAACTGGCCATCGTGGAATCGCCGATCATCCAGACTTTAATTTTCTTTTTCTTCTGTGCGAAGACAAAAGACAACAGGATAATACCAAGAGTAATCAAACTTATTGACCGGCTATATCTCAATGGTTTATTTTTTTACTTCTCTTACAATTATTCTTTCTGTAAGCCCGCAGTCCAGATTCCTCAGTTCTTTCAGTACTATCTGGGCAATCAGTCTTGCACCCAGTTCATTAAAATGTGTATTGTCATTTTTCCCCTCAGGATAATTGGGGTGTTCGCCGGGCTGTAACTGCAGAAATAACAGTTTGGAATGTTCCGGACCGAATTGCTGGTACAGGGCTTTACTTTTTTCATCCAGGTCGATGAATAAAACACCGGTTTCTTTTGCTACTTCCCGCACCAGGGCAGAATATTGCTCATGTGTGGCAACCGCCTTACCGTCTTTATCAAATTTCCTTCTTGAAACAGGGGTAAGTAAAATGGGGGTTGCTTTTTTTTCTTTTGTTTCTTTAATGAACCGGTGCAGGTTCATTTTGAAAGTGTCAGGAGTAGAGTAGCGTTCTTTTTTTTCTACTGATTCGTCGTTATGACCAAACTGTATGATCACATAATCTCCTTCTTTTGCTTCATTCATAATGGATTTCCATAAACCTTCGCTCAGAAATGTTTTAGTGCTGCGGCCATTCTTTGCTTTGTTCACTACGGTAACTGCCGAATCCCAGAACTGGACAAATGGCATACCCCAACCGGTTTCAGGGAAGGCCTTTGTGTCCTTAATAGCAATGGTTGAATCGCCGGCGAGGAAAATCTTTATCTTGTTTTTCTCCGGCAAAGCAAATGACAGCAGAAAAATACTGCCAAAGAATAGAATTGTATTTTTCATTTTACTAAGCTATTAATATATACTTCGATATTGGTATATCTTTTACTCAATTTGTAAGACACTGCGTCTGCAGCATTTGCAGGATCTAAACCATTCTTTTTTTCCCATTCATCAGGCATTCCATCTTTATCTGTATCAGCCGGGGCAGGTAATGTTTTGAGTGCAGGCCATGCAGTTACTGTCAGTTCATAAGCAGTACCATGCGGAAAACCGCCCTGTACATCAATAAACCGTCCGGTCCTGTTTTTTACATCGTTTATAATTCTTTCATCCATCGTATCTCTGCTGAAACTTGCACCAACAAATTTCAATACTTCCTGGTAAGCCTCTTCGGCTGATTGTACCGGAATGGGTTCTGTTGGAAATTCTTTATCCATCACGGCCTCTTTCTTATCCGCTTCAGTTCCGCCATTGCCCATATCAATTCCCAGCCAGTTATTTTTTGAAACATCTTTTGCATCGTCCACATAATTGCCGTTCACATACCATTTGCCATAGGGAATGGTTTCTGTTTTGGAAGGATTTACAATTCTGTACCTGACGTTCTTATTGGTGGAAGGGCCATACTTGTAATAATTGTTTATAATATTATAATGCCCCGCTTCACCGCCATATACATTATTACCGCCCCAGTTGTAGATAACATTGTTTCGATAATCAGCAAACTCCTGTACTGCGCCCAGCCGGGTTCCATTGAAACGGGGATTCCGGCTGACGCAATGCGCAAATAAATTATGATGTGCAGATAAATGGATACCGCCCCATATACCACCAAAGCCATGCTTTTCAAAATCCTTGTCACCTTCTTCAAAGTGGTAAGAATAATTAAGCGGTTCAGCAATCAAATTCCACTGCAGGGTAGTGCTGTCGCCGCCATACACAGAAAGGCATTCATCAGTGCTCCAGCTAAAGCTGCAATGATCAATAATGATATTATTTTTCCTGGAACCACTGAAGGCATCATCGTGGCCGCTGCCAGGTACCATTCCTTTATTCTGATAGCGGTCTCCCAGCCGGAAACGTAGATAGCGGATAATAATATTGTTTCCCCCTAATCCCACCGGGTGATCAGCAATACATATACCATCACCGGGAGCTGTTTGCCCGGCAATAGTAATATCTCCTTTTATACTGACAGGTGAAGTAAGATGAATGGTGCCGGATACAGCAAATACAACGATCCTCGCCTCTTTAGCCATAACAGCTTTTCGAAAACTGCCTTCCCCGTCATCATTAAGATTGCTGACAATATAAATTTTGCCGCCTCTTCCGCCTGTAGTGTATTTGCCAAAACCTTCTGCACCGGGAAAGGCAATCGCTTTTTCATCTGCCGGTGTTGCTGAAGTCGTTTTAGATTGCTGGGCACAGGAAACCAGGGAACACAGGGCAAAACAGCTTAGTAAAAGGGATATCTTCTTCATAGACTTTGATATAGACGGCCGCAAGAAATTAAGGCTGCATCCTTCGATCCCTTTCAAAAACCAGGATCAGTCAGGATACAGCCTTGTTATTAAAAAACTATATGAGAAAAAACTGTTAGTACCCGGGATTCTGTTGCAACTGCCCCTGGTAAGAGGCGATGGTTGCCACATCAAACGGGAACAATTCACTTTTACCCGGAACAAA
>CAZTKV010000124.1:3166-5917 GCA_964614285.1 uncultured Chitinophaga sp.
GTATTGTTTCTGTATGCTCTTTTTCTTACTTCTTCAAAAGCGGAAATGGCAGCAGCATTCGGGGCGCCATTTATTTCGTTTACAGCTTCAGCATACATCAATAACACATCAGCAAAACGGATCATGGCCCAGTTATATCCCACATTCAATACAGTACCCGGCAGTAAGGGCACCCTCCAGTCACGACGGTACTTTCCGGTGTTCAACTCACCAAGGCGGCGCTGGCTTTTTATATTGGTGGCATTTGTTACCTGGTAATGGGTAACAGTAACATCTCTTCTCGTATCTACTGAATCAAAGGCATAAAAGAAATTGGGCAGCATTTGAATTCCACCACCACCTGCACCATATCGTGAAGCATTATTAAGAGTAGGGCCATCATAGTTACCCATCCGGCTGTCACTATTGCTATTACCGCCACCGGCACCTACTTCAAAAATAATTTCCGCCTGCGGGTCGTAAGTAAAGGATGTTACTTTTCTCCATATATCCTCATAGTTAGGATTGAGTGTGTGCTGATCTCTTCTTGCCATCAACTCTTCACATTCCTGCTTAGCTATATTGTAGTAGGTGAGGTAATCACTTCTGCGTTCCATTTGCCCGTTGCTGCGCAAAGAGTATCCTCCGCGATGCAATGCCATTCTTGCACGCAATGCTTTTGCTACGGCTTTGGTGATGCGTTCGCTCCTTGGACCTGCATCTGTTCTCCAGGGTAACATGTCTGCTGCTACAGCGAGGTCAGCAATTAATATATCATATACGGAATCACGGTTTGATTTTGGAATAAAGAGGTTGGGTAATTTGTATGCGGGAACCATTGGTGCAGGCACATCGCCCCAATTCAGCATTAGCTGGAATAAAAACTGGGCTCTCAGTGTTAATGCTTCACCATGCAGTCTTTTTAAAGCTGCCTGGTCTGTTGCTGATCCGCTGGTGTATTGTGGCATTAACGGGATCTGCTCAATGCAGAGATTTGCTTTTTCCACTCCACGATATAATTGACGGAATGGATTGGCAATTTCTGAATTGGTAAGCAGCAACTGGTAACGGCCCACGCCACGGCGGCCGTTGTCAATATTTCCACTTACAATTCCTTCATCAGAATCATAAGGATAATACATACTGATACGTATGCCATACCCGTTATCACCCTGTAATTCGTCATACACCCCTACCAGGGCAGTCGTTGCATTGGATACATCAGAGAAGGTTTGTGGTACGCTGTATTGCGATACAGGTTCTACTTCTGTATATTTTTTACATCCTACAGTGGTAAATAACGCCATGAGCATTATTACTCCTGTCAATGATTGATAAATTTTATTTTTCATATCGAATAGTTTTTGTTTGTTAGAAAGTAACGTTTACACCAAATAACCAGGTTCTGGCCCGGGGGTAGGCTGCAAAATCCACTCCCGGAGTTAATGGATCACTTCTTCTTGCTGTTACATCAGGATCGTAACCAGAATAATTAGTGATCGTAGACAGGTTGTTTACAGTACCATAGATCCTGAAGTTAGAGATCTTCATTTTTCCTAACAGACTTTTTGGTAACGTATAGCCCAGTGTAACGTTATTAAAACGCAAATAGGAACCATCTTCGATAGCCCAGGAATGTAACCACCAGCGTTGCACTCTTACAGGTGTCCAAATCTCCGCATTGGCATTCATCTTGGCCAGTTCAGTAGGGTCTGTTACCCGAATACCTGATGCATTGATATAAGTGAACCTGTTTTTCACGATGTCCAGTGTATTCAGGTTCGGGAAGGCGCCGTCTGTCCATTCCAGTTTGTTGGCGTTATAAATATCATTTCCTATTACGAAGTTCACAAACACTGACAGGTCGAAATTCTTATACGTAAACTGGTTGGTCCAGCCACCGGTGAAATCAGGATTGGCATTACCAATTACCTGCCTGTCGCCATCTGCCGTTATCACCCCGTCGCCGTTAAGGTCTTTCCATTTCAGCATACCGGGTTGAGGAACGCCGTATACCCCGTTCACTGCGATACCGGGTTTAATAGTATACACACCGGTAGTGGCATTGTAGTCAAACTCATCAATTTTATAAAAACCATCCGTTACAAATCCATACATCAAACCAACGGGCTGACCAACTTCCACCAGGTAATCATCTACACCATCAGATCCCTGCCAGCCGGAGTTTCTTGTTTGCGATTGTATACCACCCAGGCTTTCTACTTTGTTTTTATTGAAAGCGATATTGAAATTAGAACTCCAGCTGAAATCTTTCTTCTGTACAGGGGTAGCATTCAGTTGAATTTCCACACCCTTGTTGGAAGTGGCTCCGATATTCTGCAGCTGTGATGTGTAACCTGTTGTGGGCGGTATGGCTACCTGCAACAAAAGATCTTTAGCAGAGTTTTTATATACATCTACAGTAAGCTGAACCCTGTTTTTAAACATGGAAAGATCTATACCAAAGTTGCTGGTGGTATTCTTTTCCCATCTCAGGTCAGGGTTGGCCAGTGCAGAAGGTGCAAAGCCAGGTAAGATGGAGTGATTGAAAGCATATTGCCCGGTTACACCGTACAATTGCTGGTACAAGAGATTACCGATACGGTTATTACCTACAGAACCATAGCCGAAGCGAAGTTTACCATCACTCAGCCAGGATGCTTTGTCAAAAAACTTTTCTCTTGAAAATCTCCATGCTACTGATCCGGAAGGGAAAACCAGTGTCCCGTTATCAGAACTGAATTTTGAAGAGCGGTCAGCTCTCAGGTTGAA
>CAZTKV010000124.1:6017-7709 GCA_964614285.1 uncultured Chitinophaga sp.
TGAAATTATTAAGTGTATACTGCAGTGTATTTGAATTACTGATCGTATAGTTATTCTGCTGCCCGATAGAAGCCACCGGTAAAGAACCAAAGTTGCGGGCTGTACCGGTTATCTTACTGTAAAAAAGATCTGTTCTTACATTAGCATTATCAAATCCCACTGTTGATCTGAAAGAAAGATTTTTAAGGATGTTATAGCTGAAATAGCCTGTCAGGTACAAAGCTCTTGTATATTGCCTCCTGTATTCAGCTTGTGTTAAAATAATCGGGTTGATGGCTCCTGAAGAAGCAAGGTAATAGGCTTCATCAAAATCATCCACACCAAAACCTGGCTTTGGTAATTCAAAAGGCCGGTAATTGATTGCATGACGCAGGCGGTTTGTAGCTCTTGTACCGCTGTTGGTAGTGCCTATGCCCTCGATTTCCTGGTCAAGATAACGGGCTGTAAACCCAACCCTGAATTTGTCTGAGGCTTTGTGATCGATCTTAAAGTTTACCAGTCTTCTTTCAAAACCTGATTCAATTTGTATTCCGTCTTCCTTGTTTGCCGTAAGACTTAAGTTAAATGTTGTTGCCTGGTTACCACCACTGACCGCTACGTTATGCTGAGCAAAATTTGCTTTTCTGCCAAATACCTGGTCCTGCCAGTTAACGAAATTGGTGTTTTTATAATTGGCTAATGTATCCCAGGTAGTACCATAGGTTTGAGCAAAACTTGCACTGTCGGTTGCGTTTCCTCTTGTTCTTTCATATTGCCATACTACAAAGTCATAAGGTCTCATCACTTCCTGGAATTCGGCCAGTTGACGATAACCAACAGAGCCATTGTAACTAACCTGTGTTTTGCCGGCTTTTCCTGATTTGGTAGTAATGATCACCACACCATTGGCACCTCTTGCACCATAGATTGCCGTAGTAGATGCATCTTTCAATACATCCACGGTGGCAATATCCTGCGGAGAAAGTACAGTCAATGCATTTTCCACCTGCACGCCATCTACGATATATAATGGTGAATTGTCCTGTGTGATGGAACCACCCCCTCTTACCCGTACAATGATATCCGCACCGGGAGCCCCTTCGGTAGAAGTAAGCTGCACACCGGCCAGTTTACCTTGCAGGGCTTCTGCTGCAGATGAAAGCGGAAAGTCTTTGAGTTGTTTGGAGTTGACAGAAGAAACAGAACCAGTGAGATCTTTTCTTCTGACGGTACTGTAACCTACTACTACCACATCATCGAGGGCTCTCACTTCGGCTACCAGTTCCACATCAATCACTGATCTTCCGTTAATTCCTGTTTCAAAGGATATAAAGGAAGCACTGCTGAAGACCAGTGTGGTAGCCTTGCTGTCTAGCGTTATTTTGTAATTACCCTGTGCATCCGTGGTCACGGCATTCCTGGTGCCCTTTACGGTTACCGTGGCGCTTGCTACCGGTTGCTTATTTTCGGAAGAAGTAACAGTACCTGTTACCTGTTTTCCCTGGGCAAAAATGGCATTTAGCGGAGATAGTGCTGTCAGCAGCAACAAACACAAACCCGCTGTTTTTAGCATTCTGATCATAGTGCAGTTTTTGATGATACCTGAAATGAAGTTTAGTTTTTATTATTCCTGTGGCTTCCGCCAGCAATCGTCCGTTTAGTTTTCAATAGGCAGGGGAGGGCAATACCCGCTTTTATCTTACAACCCGCTAA
>CAZTKV010000125.1:0-3442 GCA_964614285.1 uncultured Chitinophaga sp.
CCAGGCATTTACTACTTTTTTCGGAGCCGTCTGCATAGTGAATGCTTTGAGTAAAAATAGGGATTACCAGTCGTTAAAAAAAAATGCCTGCACAGGTTACCGGCAGGCATTTTTTTATCAATATAACCAGGTCATTCCATTTTATACATATATGTTTTAAAAGGATTGAACCTGTCATCAGCCAGATGAAATATAAGGGGAGTGCCTCCCAGAGTTTTTTCGGAGATCAGCATAGCGAGGTTTTGAAACTCGCTGTCAGGCAGAGCATCTGCTTTTGCCCTGTTGGCTACCATACTTACTACCACATCACCACTTTCATCCTTACCTACCTGGAAACTGATAATGCCAGCCGGATGAATCTCTTTACTCAGAAAAGCGGCGATGCTTTTGCCCTCCTCTTCGCTAAAACTGTCTTTAATGTATACTTCAATATTTCCATCTGCCACTCTTTTGCCAAAAGCAGGCTTGTCAAATTTTTTAAACGTGTAGGTCCGGATCGTCTTAAAATATTTATCTGAAAGCAGCACATTTACCGGGGCGCCGTTAAAAAGATTTTCAGATAATTCATTTCCTGTAGTATAAAAGATATCATCTTCCATTTTATCCATTACTTCCATGTTAGATACCATTTTGAAATTGATGGAATCGCCATTTTGGGAGAGTTGAACACTTTTTCTTGGAGTTTCTCCATCTTTATTTTTCCAGCGGGGTAGAAAATAATCCAAGGTTTTTTCAGCCTGTTCTTTTGAAATACCTTCTTTGTAATAGACTTCCATAAAATCTTTAGATACCTTATCTCCATGTTTGGAGCAGGCAAAAAGCAGTATGCTAACCAGCAGTGAAAGAAGAATCTTGTTCATATCTGATATTTTATTTTGACATAGATAAGAAAAAATCAGCCTCACCGAATACCCTTTTCAGGTGATTTTACCCTTTCAGATAGCCCGTAGCCAGCATGATCAATAAAACTATACCACCAATAATACGGTAATAGCCAAACAGCTTAAAACCGTGTTTCTGTAAAAAGCCGATAAAGAATTTGATAGCCAGCATGGCCACAATGAAAGCTACAATATTTCCTATTGCAAAAAGTTTTATGTTCTCTGTGGTGATGGTCTCATAGCCTTTCAGCAGTTTATAACCGGTAGCAGCAGCCATCGTCGGTACTGCAAGGAAAAAAGAAAATTCTGCTGCCAGTTTCCTGGTCAGGTGTTGCTGCATACCCCCGATGATACTGGCAGCACTGCGGCTTACGCCGGGAATCATGGCCACGCATTGCCACAACCCGATCATGAATGCTTTTGGATAACTGATCTGTTCTTCTGTTTCTACCGGATGATGTTTGAATACATTGTCAATAAAAAGCAGGATGATCCCACCCAGTATCATAGTAATCGCTACTGTTAAAGAACTTTCGAGCAGGTCATCGATCTTATCAGAGAAAATAAATCCGAGCACTAAAGCCGGAATAACAGCCACCAGTAATTTCAGGTAGAACTGCCATCCTTTTTTTCCGGCCGTTAAAGGAGTAATGAATTTTTTCCAGTAGAGCACCACTACAGCCAGTATGGCTCCTAATTGAATACCAACGGTAAAAAGTTTGGTAAAATCATCATGGGGAACACCCAGCAATTTTTCTGCAATGATCATGTGCCCGGTAGATGAGATGGGCAGGAATTCTGTAATTCCTTCAACAATGGCAATGATAACTGCTTCGGCGACACTCATGGGGTAAGTTGGTTAAGGTGTATTATAAAGGTCGTAAAGATAACAGTTTGATGAACGTACAGAAAATACAAAGGCGATGGATAACCACCGCCTTTGTAAGAATATTATTATTGAATTAATTGGCTGTTTTGGGTTTCTTAAATATTGCAAAGATTTCCACTACCAGGCCTGCCAGTATAAGTATAGGGGCCACAGTGATTCTGGTCGTACTATAAACGGCCTCCTTGTTAAAAACGGCGGGATCGGTATTACTTTTTCCGCCCGACATCAGGAACATACCAACAGCTATCAGGATAATACCCGCCAGCATCCACATATAATTATCCTTGCTGAACATAGCAGGTGTTGCTTTCACTTCACTCATTTCTTTCAAATTTTAGTCGTGCAATATAGGAATTTTGGTGGATACAGAATTAATAGCTGCTTGTATGGAGCCTCACTCCTATTCATTAATATAAATCATCCAGTTTCATTTTCAGGTATTTTATCACACTGCGGTGGGTACTGAAAACAGTGATGCAGATACCCAGTATGATAAGGCCCGAGAAAAGCAATACCAGGCTGGTATTATCATGTATGGCTTTCATTTCAGGGATGAATTTTTCGATCACAAACAGGAACAGGATCACAGCTATGGCAGCTATCACACCACTGATGGCGCCATTGATCACGGCTCTTACATTCATTGGCTTGGCAATGAACCAGCGGGTGGCACCCACCATCTGCATGGTTTTGATAAGGAACCGGTTACTGAACATAGCCAGCTTAATTGTATTATCGATCAATACGATCACCACAATGGACAGCACCACCGCCAGTATCAGGATGCCGATACTGATATTGCGGAGATTGGTGCTCATTTTTCCAATCAGTGCTTCGGGATAATCCACATCGCTTACATAAGTCTGATTTTTCAGGTCTGCCTTGATGGCTGCCAGCGAATCGGTATTCAGGTACTGGTTCTTTACTTTAAAATCGATACTGTTAGGCAGGGGGTTTTCAGTGAGTATCTCTCCCCAATCCTTATTACCATCAGCCAGGTATTTTTTCTTGGCCACTTCTTTGGTCACATAGGTATACTCTCTGATATATGGCTGTGAACTGATATAAGCTACCAGGGCAGCACTGTCTTTGGGGTTCAGGTCGCCCCGCAGGTAAGCACTTACAGTTACATTTTCTTTGAAGTGATCGGAGAGTTTACTGGTATTGATAACGATCAACCCGATGATACCCAGGAAAAACAGAACAAGGGTAACACCAAGAATAGACATGAAGTAGGAGGGTTTTCCCCGTTTGATAGAAGCTTTGCCTGATTGGGACATGCGATTGTTTTTTCAGATTAATGGATTGCACGCAAAAATAGCAGTTTAGGGCTACAATCAGTATTTTTGCTACCCGCCTGACAGCCGTCAGGCAAGTTTAAACGATTGCTCCCGGTTCATATTGCCATCTGTGGCTGCAGATATTTGTTAAAGAATTACCGTTGGTATTAATATCGTTTCAAAAAAACATAAAGGAAGGCTGATATATGGAATACAATTTCAGGGATATTGAAAGGAAATGGCAAAAACAGTGGAAAGATAGCCAGGCTTATAAGGTGAAGAACGATTTTTCCAAACCCAAGTATTATGTGCTGGATATGTTTCCTTATCCCAGCGGAGCAGGATTGCATGTAGGTCACCCGTTAGGTTATATCGCTTCTGATATCTTCAGC
>CAZTKV010000125.1:3542-5907 GCA_964614285.1 uncultured Chitinophaga sp.
AGCAGGATTGCATGTAGGTCACCCGTTAGGTTATATCGCTTCTGATATCTTCAGCAGGTATAAAAGATTAAAAGGATTTAATGTATTGCACCCGATGGGGTTCGACAGTTTTGGGTTACCCGCCGAACAATATGCATTGGATACAGGACAACATCCCGCCGAAACAACAAAGAAGAATATCGCCACTTTCAAATCGCAGTTAGATAATATAGGTTTCTGCTACGACTGGGAAAGAGAAGTGCAGACCAGCGATCCAAAATATTACAAGTGGACGCAATGGATATTTCTCCAGTTATTCAACAGCTACTATAACCGCTCAAAGCAGAAAGCACAAAGCATAAAGCAACTGGAAAAATTATTTGAAGAGCATGGTTCTAATGCTGCCGGCATTGCGCCTTCTGCCTTAAGCTTTACGCCGGAGGAATGGAAAGACTTTGATGAAAAAAAGAAGCAGGATATTTTAATGAACTACCGCCTTGCCTTCTGCGGTTATGGAGAAGTGAACTGGTGTGAGGCTTTGGGAACTGTACTGGCCAATGATGAAGTGGTGAACGGGGTAAGTGAGAGAGGAGGACATCCGGTCGTGAAAAAGAAGTTGCGGCAGTGGTATTTAAGAATAACGGAATATGCAGATCGGTTGCTGGAAGGACTGGACCGGATCGACTTCAGCGAGGCAATGAAAGAGATGCAGACCAACTGGATCGGTAAAAGCAGCGGCGCTGAAATTGATTTTGCTGTCAAAGGATTTTTGAATACAAAGCTCCGTGTCTATACAACCCGGCCTGATACCATCTTTGGCGCCGACTTTATGGTGATAGCTCCCGAACTGGAACTGGTAAATGAAATAAAATCAGCAGAACAAACAGCAGCCGTTGATGAATACCTGGCCTATGTAAAAAGCCGCAGTGAACGGGAAAGAATGGCGGAAAAAAAGATAAGCGGCGTATTTACCGGTGCTTATGCTATCAATCCCTTTAGTGGCAGGGAGATTCCTATCTGGATCTCTGAATATGTATTAGCCGGTTATGGCACAGGTGCTATCATGGCGGTACCCTGCGGTGATGAAAGAGATCACAAGTTTGCCCGGCATTTTAATATTCCTATTACTAATATTATAGGCAGCTATTATAATGGAGAGGAAGCCAACCCTACCAAAGAAGCCATCCTGCAAAACTCCGGCTTCCTGGATGGCATGGTAATGAAGGATGCCATGGAAGTGGCCATACAGGCATTGGAGGATAATGGTATAGGTGTACGGAAAGTGAATTATAAAATGCGGGATGCTGCCTTCAGCCGCCAGCGTTACTGGGGCGAACCCTTTCCGATTACATGGAAAGATGGCATTGCCAGAGAATGGAAAGGAGAGTTGCCATTAGTATTGCCGACAGTAGAAAAATATGGTCCCGGTCCTGATGGACAAGGTCCGTTAGCCAATATACCTGAATGGGTGGCCCAGGAACTTGAAACCAATACAATGCCCGGGTATGCGGGCAGTAGCTGGTATTTTCTCCGTTATATGGATCCACAGAATGATCAAGAATTTTGTAACCGTGCCGTAAGTGATTACTGGAGCCAGGTAGACTTATATATCGGCGGCACTGAACATGCGGTTGGACATTTATTATACAGCCGTATGTGGACGAAAGTATTGTATGACCTCGGCCATATTGGTTATGATGAACCGTATAAGAAATTAGTGAACCAGGGGATGATACAGGGGAGTAGCAGGTTTGTATATAGAATTTTGCCTACATATTTATTCCAAAAAGATGAGGAATTTGAAAGTTATGAAAATAAGCTAGTGCCTATTTTTATTTCAAAGATTCACTACGATAGTATTCAGCAAGGGAAAATTTATCCAGTAGATTTTTTATTAGAGCATAGCACTAAGAATGGAATAAATAGTTGGTTTTTTGAAAGACACACAAAGGACAAAATCGGTGCTGCTCTGACTCCCATTCATGTTGATGTTAATATAGTTGATGGAGTGGAGTTAGATGTAGATGCTTTTAGAAGCTTAAAGCCAGAATATAAAGAGGCAATATTAGTTTGTGAAGATGGCTTTATAAGCAAACCTGGAGGTAAGTATTCAATATATATCTCTGGTACCGAAGTCGAAAAAATGTCCAAATCAAAATTCAATACGGTTAACCCTGATGATTTGGTAATGAAATACGGTGCCGATACTTTCCGTATGTATGAAATGTTCCTCGGCCCGGTAGAAATGAGTAAGCCATGGGATACAAAAGGCATCGAAGGAGTGCACCGTTTCCTTAAAAAATTCTGGCGGATGTTTGCTGATGAGACGAGGGGTTTGATCGTTACCAATGACGAACCAACTGCAGAAGAACTGAAAGTATTGCAC
>CAZTKV010000125.1:6007-7673 GCA_964614285.1 uncultured Chitinophaga sp.
CCCTGGCTGGGCAACTGGAAAGGAAGCCTGACTTATCTTGATTATTCAACCGGCCAGGAAACTAAAATAAAAGCAGATATTAAGCTGGGACCAATAGTGGACGGAAATAAAGTGGCTATTGCCTTTACTTACCCTGATGAGCCCGGAGCTTCCAGTAAGGACACTCTTCGTATCAGTGATGATGGCAGATCGGTAAATTACATGAACCTGTCCAGCAAGAAGAAAACTACCAGCAGCTTTGTCTTTGTTTTAGAAACGGAGGGAGAGGATAATGGTCAGAAAGCAGAGATCAGAACAACCTATTCATTTAATAAAAACACCCTTTCAAACAAAAAGGAAGTTCGTTACCGTGGCCAGAGCGATTTTTTTGTGAGAAATGAATATAAGCTTACCCGTTAGTTCCTTTATTTACCCGAATCTTTCTTTACAAGCCTGATCATAGCGCTGCTACCTTCGGTGCTGGAGAGATAGGCATCCTGCCGCTGCCCGTTTACAACTGCCACCATATAAGACGTATTGGGAGGAATAGATCCCATATTTTCTGCTACCATCACCAGTTCATTGCTTTCAGCCATTTCTGATACCGCCAGTTTTATGGAATAGGCGCTGGCAGTAAGTTTAATATGCTGAAAGATCAGTTTGTCATTTAAAAAAAGGGAGATAGAGTCGCCGTCTATTTCAGCATTATCATAAAAGCGTAGTTCTATTGAATCGCCGTTCACAGGAATTTCTTTGATAAACACTTTTTGACGGGCAGTGAATTTTTCTTCAATGGTTGGTGCTTTGGGTGGCTCCGGTTTTTTTTCTATTTGTGTTGGCTTCTCCACGACCGGGGTATCATTTTTAGGAGCTTCGGTTTTTGGTGCTGGTTTTGGTGTTTCTGTTATTGTTTTCGTTTCTTCTTTGATCACTACTGGTTGTTCTGCAGGTTTCACCGGTTGTTGAGCAACAGTATTGATGCTATCAATTATTTCCGGATCGTTGCCACCTACTGTATAATTGTCGATCACAAAATCCCATTCGTCTTCAAAATCTGTTTGTTCATTTTTATCCAGGTGAACATCTCCTTTGATATCAGAGCTGTTTTCTTTTTTGGCAGCTTTACCATCCAGCATCATTTTCCCGCCACCGGGGCAATTAAAGTCTGCACGGGAGAGCAACGGCATTTTTCCTGGTGTAGAAATAGTAAACCGGCCTGCTTTTTCTTCAAGTAACTGGTCGTCCCACCACACAGCTTCATTAGTAGTAGCATCAAAATATCCTTTGATACTATAACGGCGGTAATTAGTAGCGGACTCGTAATAGTACGAAGTGCCTGTAAGGCTGTCGCCGTTTTGAATGATCTTTACCTCCACTTTCTGGCGGTTGATCTTTCCTTTCCACACTCCGGTGATCATCTGGCTGTTGGCAGATGTAAAACCAAAACAAATAAGTAAAAAGACTATTGTTTGAAACGTAGTTTTATTCAAAATGCAGGTTTAAATGTGTTTTCAGGGCTATTCTCTTAAACGAATCAGTGGTAACAAATATTTTGCCTGAAAATGAAGGGATTTGTTTTGGCTGGAATTTGTTTTATTTCCTATATTAGTCCCGTATTTTGTGCCATTACCTGCTTATGAAGAAAGTATTTTACTATTCTTCTCCATTTCGGGTATTTGCATGTCCC
>CAZTKV010000126.1:0-2164 GCA_964614285.1 uncultured Chitinophaga sp.
ATCAACTGGTTCAAACGGGTATTACCACTGCTTACAAAACCACGGGTGGTTACTGTGCGAAAGGTAAGGCTGGCCGTATGAACATCCACCCCTTTCAGGTTAGCAATAGCCTCATAATAGTTAGGCGCCGCTACGTTTCTCAACGTATTGCTGCTCATTCTTTCCACAGTCACCGGAGATTCGAGTAAGCGGGTTGGGGCACGGGTAGCAGCTACTACTACTTCCTGGCCTAATGCGTTATTTACTTTTAAATCAATACTGACCGGTTTGGAAGCATCAGATACAGTTATCTCCTGCTCCTCATAACCAACTGAGCTAAAAACGAGTACAACCGGTAGTTTCGAGACTTTCAGACTGAACTCACCGTCTGAATTTGTGTAGGTACCCTGAGTGGTTCCTTTAACTGCAACTGACACAGCCGGCACACTTTCTTTTGATGAACTGTTTTTTACAGTACCAGAGATGGTAACTGTTTGAGCATAAGCAGCAATCGTAAACAAAACAGCCAACAGCGAGGAAGCTAAATAGCAGTAGCTTTTTCTCATAATAGGGAATTTTGGTTTTGGAATTTGACGGAAAAATAAGCATTGTAAAGTTTATCTAAAAATTTAATTTTTAAGGGAAAAGGATAATTTGTTGAAATCTTGAGAGAGCCCGGATTGGTAGGTTTTTACCAGCTTCATACTTTCGAAATATGGCCCATTTTTCGTTTCCAAACCAAACAGCCTTTTATAGTGGTAAAGTACGGGATGTTTACACTATCGCAGATCAATGGCTGATAATGGTGGCATCAAACCGGATATCCGCATTTGATGTCATTTTACCCCGTCCCATACCCTACAAAGGACAAGTACTGAATCAGATTGCAGCCTATATGCTGGATGCTACCAGGGATATATGTCCTAACTGGCTGCTAGAGGTGCCGGCACCCAATGTTTCGATAGGTAAAAAATGTACCCCATTCAAAATTGAAATGGTTGTCAGGGGAAATTTAACCGGCCATGCCTGGAGAACCTACTCATCCGGCAAAAGATCACTCTGTGGAGTAAAATTGCCAGAAGGAATGAGGGAAAATGATTTTTTTCCTAATCCGATCATCACCCCCAGCACAAAAGCTGCTGAAGGGCATGATGAGGATATAAGCAAAGCTGAGATTATCTCACAGGGGTTAGCAACTGCTGAGGAATGGTCAATTTTAGAGGACTATACTTTCAAACTTTTTCAGCGGGGAAAGGAAATAGCAGCCAAAAGGGGGTTGATTTTAGTGGATACCAAATACGAGTTTGGAAAAATTGGAGATACCATTTACCTCATGGATGAAATTCACACACCAGACAGTTCAAGATACTTTTATGCCGATGGATTTGAAGAAAGACAGATGAGGGGCGAACGGCAAAAACAGTTAAGTAAAGAATTTGTCCGTGAATGGCTTATTGCCAACAACTTCATGGGAAAGGAAGGACAGACTGTTCCGGAAATGCCTGACGAATGGGTTGATACTATTTCGAAAAGATATATTGAACTATATGAAAAAGTGATTGGCGAAAAGTTTATAGCGGAAAATATTGATGATGATGAGACTTACAACAGGATCATCACTTCATTGAATAAAGTAGTAATTTAAAAAGAAGCAGGAGGTTTTCCTGCTTCTTTTTGTTTGGAGCCTGCCGGCAGCTTTATTTCTTTTTAATTATTGTTGATTTCCTGAATTCTCTTGTCTGACCTTTCCCATAAAGGGGGCAGTAATAATCCAGCGCATATTGTGCCTCTGTATAGCTCAACCAATAATCAGTAACGGTACCTGTGAAAACAATACCAGATGACCGGTTGTACATATCCTTTGTTCCATTGCTGCTAAAGTTTCCGTACACTATACTTCCTTCATAGGGTTTGTACCCTCCATAAGAACGAATAATGGTGTAACCATAGAACGTTTCCACAACAAAATAGTTACAATAAGAATCGCTATATACTACCTCTCCCATTTCTTTAGAGAGCCAGTAGTTCTCATTGTTGTTTGGAATAGATTCCCGTACACAACTGGTTAATAAAATAGCTGTGAACAGGAAGGTAGCTGAAAGTGTAAAAATTCTTTTCATGGCTTTCGATTTAGAGTTTAAAAATTTGTTGCTGGTTAGTATAATAGGAAGACTGTGCCAGAATT
>CAZTKV010000126.1:2264-7639 GCA_964614285.1 uncultured Chitinophaga sp.
CATATTAAAACATCAAACCCCTCCTATATCGCTATTTCACCCGACCAGCAATTTGTATATGCAGTACATGAAAATGGCAAAGAGGGAAAAGGCGGTGAAGTGGCAGCTTTTTCATTTAACAAACAAACTGGGCAACTTACGCTGATCAATCAGCAATCAACTGGCGGCGATCATCCCTGTTATGTGGAAGTAGACAAGACAGGCAAATGGATATTTGCGGGAAATTACAGCAGTGGTAGTCTCTGTGTATTTCCGGTTGCGCCAAATGGAGGCCTTGCCCCCGCCAGTTCTTTAATACAGCATGAGGGAGCAGGCCAAAACTTACAACGGCAAAAAAGCCCTCATGTTCATTGCACTGTAATATCATCAGATAACAAATGGCTTTATGTACCTGATCTGGGAACAGATAAATTAATGATCTATCAGTTTGACGCCAGCACGGGTAAGCTAACCCCCGGCAAACAACCCTATTCAATATCTGAGCCAGGCGCAGGGCCTAGGCATTTTACTTTTGACACCGGTAATAAATATGGATACCTGATCGAAGAATTAAGTGGTACTGTAGTTGTTTATAAATACAAAAATGGAAAGCTAAAGAAGGTACAGCGAATCAGCACCATGCCTGCAGGGGATACAAGTTTTGCCGGCAGCGCCGACATTCATATTTCTCCTGATGGAAAATTTCTCTATGCTTCAAACCGAAGTAATTCGAATACTATTGCTATCTATTCTGTAAATCAAAAAGGGAAGCTTACATTAATAAGCCATCAATCTACTTTAGGAAAAACACCAAGGAATTTCAATTTCGACCCATCAGGAAAGTTTTTGCTGGTGGGTAATCAGAACAGCGATGAGATCGTTATTTTTAAAAGAGATATTTACACTGGCTTATTATTTGACACCGGTAACAGAATTGCTGTTGGCAAACCTGTATGTATAAAATGGGTCTTACGCTGAAATGTTAATTATTTGAAGGCAGAGTAAAGGAGAAAATACTGCCTTTGCCCGTTTCACTTTCAACAAACATACGACCTCCATTTTTTGCCAGGAACTCTTTGCAAAGCATTAATCCAAGTCCTGTACCGGCTTCATTGGCTGTTCCTTTTGTGGTAAAATAATTGTTGGCATTTATCTGTTGTAAAGTTTCTTCAGTCATCCCCATCCCGGTATCCTGAACAAATATTTCTACAAAGGACGAAGCCCGGTTAGCACCTAAAAAAACATACCCGTTCTCCGGAGTGAATTTGATAGCATTTGATAACAGGTTCCGTAGTACAAGATTTACCATGTCCTTATCTGCATAGATATAAACCGGTTGATCGATCCTGCTTTCAAGGTATACTTTTTTTGAATCTGCCTGTAAGCGCAATAATTGGATCACTTCACTGATCAGCTCAGATACATCCAGCGTTTGTGGTTTCAAAGAATGCGCCTGCATCTGGCTTTTTGCCCATTGCAGAAGGTTCTCCATAAGGCCTGTTGTATAGTTCAGGTCAGTAACTACGTCAGGAACCATCATTTTAATTTCATTACCAGGCAGATCATACTGCTGCATATTCCTGAATAAATTTCTTAACGCATACATAGGTGTTTTTAGATCATGAGCAATAACAGAAAAAAGCTTATTTTTTAATCCATCCAGCTCTTTAAGTTCCGTGGCTTGTTTTTCAATTTCTGTTTTTTGTGCCGCCAGTTCATCATTCTTATTCTTCAGCTTCAGGAGATATGCGTTATTCTCAGTCTTGAAAAGATATAAACTGAAAAAAATGAATACCGCAGCCAGTATATGATTAAATACAAAAAAAGAAGGATTTATGTCAACCAGTTTCGTATCATATTTATTCCAGAGTACAAAAACAACAAAATAAAGAGCCGTGGAAAAACAAAAAGCAATTATCGCATGAATAATCCTTTTCAATAAAAATATTGCCAGCACACCATAAACGAAAAAGAATAACTCAATCCCGATATCTATGCTGGTGGCATATGCCAGGGCGGTGAGCAACGGATAAAAGATAAAGTAAACCATCTTAGCCTGTTCATACCTGCGATAATGTATTCCCAGTAGTGCAACCGTACTGATAAAAGCCGGCGAAACGGCCACAATCCAAGCTAGCGGGGGAAGCTTATCATCATTAAATAAACCGGCAACAGGAATAATAATCCCATTCATTATTCCCATACAGTTGAGAATATTGAAAATGGCTAATTTCCTTTTTTCATAATCATCAATTTCAGAAGTAACACCAATAGTGCGTATGCGCAAATAAAATTGTAAAAAGGGAGTAAGAATAGTATTCATGGTACGAAAAATTGGTTCGGAATAGCAGTTTTTCGCAGAATACGGATTTGATCAAATCATCGTCAGAAATCAACTTCAAACTGACCTCAGTAATCAACTACGAATAACTTTGTGATCCGGATTTTTCGAAACGGGAAATCATAAAAAATATTGCCGGGAATTATTGCTCCTATTTTTAAATAGTGAAAATAAACAGGCTACAAATAAAAAATATTTATAAGTTATCAGCCCAGAGCAAAATAAAAAAAATGATTAACCAAGGCGTGGCCTGACCCGATCCCGTGATTTATTAAAAATATTCCGGCCTTTGTCAACCCCCTTCCTGATCGCTTTTCTCCTTTCGTCAGGAAGATGAATAGTGTCCTGGCAATCCTTACTGCAGCATCCCTCAAATGTCCTGGCACATTCTTCACATTGAATGAACAGCAAATGACAACCATCGTTCTTACAATTGGTATGTGTGTCCGCCGCCTTACCACACTGGTGACAGTGTGCTATGATATCTTCTGTGATCCTCTCCCCCAACCTGTCGTCAAATACAAAATTCTTTCCAATGAATTTTGTTGGAAGACCTTTTTCCTTTACCTGCTTTGCATAATTAATTATCCCTCCTTCAAGGTGAAATACGTTTTTAAATCCCTGGTGCAACATATAAGCAGAAGCCTTTTCACAACGGATACCACCGGTGCAGTACATGATGATATTAGCATCTTTTTTATCCTTCAATATATCCACTGCCATCGGCAACTGATCCCTGAAAGTATCGGAAGGGATTTCAATGGCATTTTGAAAATGTCCCACCTCATACTCGTAATAATTTCGCATATCAACTACCACCGTGTCCGGGTCTTCCGTGAGCTGGTTAAATTGCTCTGCATTCACATACTTTCCCTTATTTGCCATATCAAATGCGGGATCATCAATCCCATCAGCGACAATTTTCTTTCTCATTTTTACATCTAATACAAAAAATGATTTGCCATCATCATCCACCGCAATATTTAAGCGTAAATTATTCAACGGCTCAATAGAATACAGATAAGTTCTGAAAAGTTCAATATTATGGGTGGGCACACTTATCTGTGCATTGATTCCTTCATTAGCGACATAAATGCGGCCAAGCACTCCCATACTTTTCAGCTCCTTGTATAAAGTGTTTCTGAATACCGCGGGGTCCTCAACTTTAAAATAACAGTAAAATGAAATGGTAGTCCGGGCTGTTGGATCATTCAGAACAGCCTCCTTCAACTCCTTTCGGGAGATGCGGTTGTGTAATTGCGCCATGATGTTTGAATTTTAGTCGGCTAAGAACCCCAATTGCAGGTTGGGCAAAATTCTTAAAGCGATGCAAAGATAATACATGAAGCTTTAAAAGGAATAACCGGAGGCTATGTGCGTCATATCAGGGCCAGTCATCGCCTCGTTGCCCGCCAAACCTTGTTAGTCCGATACGAAACCCGTTTTGCCATGACTTGCCATTTTGCCAGGATTGTACAAAATCCACCCGGATCTGTTTAAAGATATTATCAAAGCCAATAAACCACTCATAATAGTTTTTATCCCCGTTGATGTAAAAACCATTAGCACCTGTTACCAAATAAAAATTGAGCTTCCTGAAAACAGGTATTTTATTTGTCAGAAATCCTTTCAGGTTGTACTCCAGGTGCGCCAACGAATAAAACTTATCCGTATTACTATATTGATAAATTGGCAGTAACTGGAAACTATTAAGATATTCTGTAGCCAATGTAGAAATATTACCGTTAAAGTGAGTATAGTCCGGCAATTGCACTTTGTCATTATCAATAAAACCTCCCATTCCAACCCGGTAACGAAAAACACCCCGGAGTTTCAGGTTGATATTATCGGAAACCGCAAACCTCCATTTGCTGAAGTCTGCATCACTACCGAGAAACCCATTAAAACTTCGGATATACTGAAATGAAAACACCGGGTACTTTGAACCAATATTGATTTTCCGGTCTGGTAATTCCACATACCTGGCACCAGGTTGCCAGTTTATACCCACCAGTGCATAAAACACTTTGTGCCTTTTTATATTTTCTGATACAATTTCGTTAGGATAGTTAGGGGTATAAGCAACATTCTTTCTGTCTCTCCAGGTATAATCCGTCCTGTTGTCCAATGGTTTCCTGTCCTGGTATTGAAACCCGGCCACTACTGTAAATCCCTCCCCGATACCTCTTCTTATACTGCCCCTGAAATAAACAGCTTCATAGCTCTTGATCCTGTTTTCTTCACTAAGCAAAGAGGATAAAGTGTTGCCTCTTTCGCCTATCGGGCTATTATTATTAAACTGGAAAACTCTCTTTCCGCCTGAAAGAGCAATGGAAGAAGCATACTTCTTTCCATAAGTATACCTTACAGTCAGGTATCCGTTCAAATGTTTATTCACAAACCCATATCGTACAGATGGGGTTATTGAAATATTTTTCCTTGAAAAAGCGGTGCTATCCAGCCTTTTTGACCAGGTAACCGCTGGTGCAATGACCAATCCTTCCGCAGCATTAAAATTTACCTGTTCCAGCAGTGAATTGAACCTGATCGCTGTTCTTTTTCTTTCTGATTGAAAGGTCTGACCCAATAAAAGTACATTCATAACCGTCACTTTATTGCGGGTTTTACTGAGAGAATCGAGATAACGTGGATCTTTCTTCGCTATTTCCAGGCTGTCCTTCTTTTTATAATCTTGCTCCTCCTCCTCCATCAGCGGAACAGGTCTTGTTTTGTCCCAATAATCTGCAGTTTTTTTATTAGCGCTGTCAGTATACTTCAGAATAGTGTTGTTAAAAGTTTTCTTATCAAACTCGGGATCAGTATTGATACCAGAATAAATATTCACAAAACTTCCATGAGCATCAAAGCCAAGTATTTTTATCGAAGGATAAATAACCTGGCTGGTAATAAACCAACGATCATTACTGACAGGACGAAACAATTGGATTATCCGGAGAGTATCAAGTTGCTCCATCTGGGATTGCCGGGTGAGCAACAGATCGGCAGAATGAACCACCCAGGCATCTTCTACAATACTTATATACCCGCTAAACAG
>CAZTKV010000127.1:0-4862 GCA_964614285.1 uncultured Chitinophaga sp.
ATCACCCAGTTGAGCACATGCTGGTTAGTATTGATCTTTTGCGCTATTAGCAGGCCTCCAAAGATAAAAATACAGTTGCCCATGAATGTACCAAAGCCAATACCAATGATATAAGAATTATAGTGATCTGGTCTTGGCAGCAACACTTTTTTACTAAATAATACTGTACTCCAGCCAAACCAAAAGGGAATCTGTACCGGGTTCACCGCACTCATGATGAATCCCAATACTATTTTAGGTAAAGGACTGTCCAGCACAATATTCTTTTCTACCGAAGGATGCAAGGCTGCATAAAAGCTAAAAGCCGCCAGTGCAGCTACAATCAAAAATGTTACCCATTCAAGTGCTTTCAGAATTTTCTCCTGTTTCCGTACCCAATCCATGGCCACCAATGAAATGCGTACATAGATTATTTCTGCAATTAATGACCCAAGAGAAAACAGTAAGGCAGCAGTTACCCCGCTGGAAATGGAGATTTGCATGGCAGCAATATTCAGCGTACCCAAAGGAAGGGAACCTAAAAAACTGACAAGCATGCCTGTTAGAAAAATTTTCAGCAGCGGATGCATAGATCAAAAATACAAAGAAAGCGGACTTAAGTTAGAAGACGGAGGCGGGAAGTTTGAGGAAACGGTCAAATATTATCCGCTAAAATAATTTATGTTTCATATGCCGGGTTGGGGTCTTTGTTCAATCATATTTCTCCAGCATTTTAAAATGTTTATTTGACTCTTTTAAAAAATTCCATCCTTTTTTAAAGGACCAGTATGGGGTTCCATTTTTATGATTATGCCGGCTGATCCTGTAAAGAGCCTTCCAGTGTTCAAGAATAACGGCATATGCTTTATGGATAGGCATTCCACAATCATAAATGTGATTAGGCTCCGCTCCACAACCATTAAATTCAAGAATAAGAAAGTTCTTTCCCTGCTTCAGGTCATCAATAGAAGTTGTCTTAATATCATAACGGCCATAAAAAAAACTAGTGGCATGACTCAGTTCGTCAAAAACACGGTGCATTGTCTCATTGATTTCTTTGTGCAGGTTAGTGAACTGTGCCCCCCTGTTGTGATTACCGGCATAAGAAAGATAAAATATCTCCCCGGCAGGAATTAACCTGTCAAAGCGATGACCGTGACGGTGTTCCATTTCTTCCATTCTGAATTTAGCACGGGGATGCATCTCCACCAGCTGCCTCAGCGTAGATTGTCCATCTCCTCTGACATGTAATAGTTCCTTATGGATAAACCCGCTAACAGTTCCTTTTGGTTCAGCGGGGTGACGGTAATAAAATACACTAACCTCCACAGGCAGGTCGACAAGATCCTGTACAATATATTCAACAGGTACCTTTTCATGATATTTTTTCAACTGCTCCCGGTTATCAATCTTCCTGAACAAAATCCCCTTCATTCCCACATCAGGTTTCACTATGAATGGAAATGAAAATTCAGCATCTACAATTTTTTTTTCTACTTCCTCAAAAGGCAGGTCATGCATGATATAAATGGTCTTGGGCACCAGGTCAGAAGGCAATTGATCATACATTTCCTTTTTCCCCTCCCCTTCAAATCCACCAAATGTAATGGTTGGATTAGATGAACTAAAATACCAGAACGACCCGCTACGAAGACAGTACCAAAGCCATACAGGACTGATCGGCAGGTAAAGCACATAAAAGTTCCACAATTCCCAATTGGTCAGTTTTTGAAAAAATTTCTTCATCGTTTACTCAATAAAACAAAAATAAGTTTCCCTGCAACACTGGCGCATATTTTATTGTCCTATTTTGCATTAACCACAAATAAATGCTATGAGATTGCTTTTGACACTTATCCTCAGCATGTTTTTTACTTCAGGGAGCTATGCTAACTCCGCCCCATCATCCGCTTATAGCAGCGAACCGGGGATACAAAAAACTATCTATCCCACTCCTCAACTAACAGATATATTAAAACTAAAAGTCAGGGATATTGAAAAGATCACAGGAAAAAAATTAAAATTAAAGGAAAAAATTGCCTTAAAATTTTTACAGTGGAAGATCAGGAAAGGATTGAGAATAACAAAAGAAGAACCAAAAAAAAATAAAGGAAAGACCGCTCTTATATTTGGAATTATCGGGCTGGCTGGCTTGATCACCCCTATTCCAATAGTAGGGGGACTAATGGCACTTGTAGGTATCATATTAGCGCTGGTACTCGGCTACGATGCAAAAAAGCAAAACCCTGATGATAAAAATGCAAAGACAGCAATTGTTCTTGGCTGGATAGGTGTTGGATTATTTGTACTCGCTGTGGCAATTGTTGTAGCAGTATTAGCAACATGGAGCTGGGGCTGGGGCTGATAAATGATGTGTTTTCAGTAATATTGCTTTCATATAATAAGAAAATATGCAGGTTCCAACTGTAGCTGAATTATTTGCAAGTGGTAAAAGCCCCGAAGTGTTATTCTGGGTTGGTTGCGCAGGAAGTTTTGATCAGCGGGCACAAAAAATCACCAAAGCTTTTGTAACTATCCTTGATAAAGTAGATATTAATTATGCGATTCTTGGTAAAGAAGAAATGTGCACCGGCGATCCCGTACGGCGGGCTGGCAACGAGTTCATGTTCCAGATGATGGCTTACCAGAATATTCAGCTTCTCAATAATTATGGTATCAAAAAAATTGTGACAGCCTGCCCCCATTGTTTCAATACATTGAAAAATGAATACCCTGTACTGGGAGGGAACTACGAGGTTATCCATCACACTACCTTTCTGCAAAGCCTTATTGATGATGGAAAAATAAAACTCAAAGAAGGGGGAACTTTTAAAGGGAAAAAAATTACCTACCATGACAGCTGCTACCTAGGACGTTCGAATAATATTTACGAAGCTCCAAGAAAAGTACTGGAAGCGCTGGATGCTGAATTGATAGAAATGAAGCGATGCCGCAGCAACGGGTTATGTTGTGGAGCCGGGGGTGCCCAGATGTTTAAAGAAGAAGAAAAGGGAACGAGCCGTATCAATATCGACCGCAGTAACGAAGCTATTGCTACCGGGGCATCTGTAATCACTGCTGCATGCCCTTTCTGCAATACAATGATGACTGACGGCGTAAAACTGGCCGAAAAAGAAGAATCTGTCCAGGTATTAGATATAGCCGAACTGGTTGCACAATCAATGATGTAAGTATAAGCAAGAAACAGAAAACCTGCTCAAAAAATTCATAGGTGCTAATATTATTGGTTTTCCCCTGACAAGTTTGGTTAATCCCCCGCATAAAGCAAGTGAGGAGAAGAATCAAACAAATACTTTTGCAGAGCAAAAGCTTCCCGTAATTTGCCTTTGGGAACCAGTATACTTATTTCATTATTTCGAAAAGTTTCCGGGTCTTCCTTAAATAGGATGTTGAGGATATTCAACTCACCGTCGTCCCGAAGTTCAACATTTTTTAATTGCCCCGCATTAATGCCAAACTGCCAGAGCTGGCTCCCGACAAGTATTCTTTCGGAATTAATTTTTACTTCTGGCACATTGTTCAAAAACAACAAGGTGAATTTTCTCCAGGTCCGAAAGAAAAAATTCCTTTTTGCTGCTACTTTACACATATATACCCTCCATTCTTTACGGCTATAAGTCCAGTGGACTTCTGTCATGTTATATTGTTTACAGGTTATAAATTGGTCGTAATTTAGCAGCATGAATCTTGATTTTAAATACCTGCTGGACGGTAATTTTCATCCTTCCTCAAGGGTCTGGGTGTATCAAAGTAGCCGGCTTTTTTCTCTTGGTGAAGCACTGGAGATAGAGAAACTGCTTAAATCCTTTACAGATAAATGGCAAAGCCATGGCACCCCGGTAAAGGGAGCAGCATATCTTTTCTTTGGCCAGTTTATTATTCTGATGGCTGATGAATCAGCAACTGGTGTTAGCGGATGCAGCACGGATAGCTCTGTACGCCTGATAAAAGATATTGAACAACGGTTTGCCGTAAATATGTTTGACCGTACAACACTGGCTTTTGTAATAAAGGAAAAGATTCAGCTCCTGCCCCTATCCCAATTACAATATGCCGCCGAAAATGGATTTGTAAATGGCGATACTTTATACTTCAATAATCTTGTGCAAACAAAAATGGAACTGGAAAACAATTGGATCATTCCGCTAAAGGACAGCTGGCTGGCTAACAGGATCACATTCTCAAAATCTGTTTAGCAAACCAGGTAATTGACACAGGCAATTCTTTTATGATACCTTTTTTGGCACAGGTTTCTTCTGTTGATTATTAAAATTATACGCTATTGTCAACCTGTAGTTACGGGTTTGCGTAAGGCTATAACTTTCCAGGTTGAAATTAGTGCCATAAGTATATATGCGGCGCTGCTGGTTAACAAAAGGGTCAATTGTATTAACTGTTATAATAAGTTTCTTATTTAAAAACTTCCGCTGAATACCCAAGTTCATGCTGGTATTCCAGCGGGCATACCCCTGTGGTGAGGCAAACCTGTTCAGGTTAAACCCACCATTAAAGCTCCACATTTCTGTGGGAGTTAAATTGGAAGTAAGATTAGATGTGAAGGAACCTCCATCCCTGAATTTTCTTACTGTTTTATCAAACTCACTATACTTACTAAAGGTATAACTGGTGCTGAAATTTACTTTCAGTTTCTTTGTCAGTGTAATACCATTCCAACTACTTATTTCATACTCTTTCCGGCCGCTGATGTTCTCCCAGGTAATCTGTGTCTTTCCTTCTTCCAGCAATGTTCTAACCTGGCTGAAAACATCTTCCACCACATTATATCCAAATCCAAGATTCAGAAAATACTTTGCCTTCGTTCTTCCAATTATGAAGTCGAAATTATGAGCAGTAGAAGCTTC
>CAZTKV010000127.1:4962-7611 GCA_964614285.1 uncultured Chitinophaga sp.
AGCAGGTCCAGGTCTTCCATGGTTCCTTCCGGTTTCTTCTTGTAACTGGCATCTACTACTACATGGTTGTTAGAGCGGTTATACAATACTCCTGCGGAAATAAATGTTTTTTTATTACCAAGCATTTTATCATAGTTCAATCGCAATGTATGTCCATTAACTTTTGTATTATTCTGCTGCCGCTGCATAGAATCCAGGCCATTAGGAGTGAGATCAGCCGGATTGAAAAACTGCTGGTAAAAATCCCGGTCATTGTCGTTGTAAGAAAGATTGTAGCTACTTATAAATTTTAATGTCTCCCCGGGTTTACCTTTCAGGGTATATGCAAAACTGAAGTTGGGACTATAACTATCCCCGATGCTTTGAATGGTTCGCTCACTTAACCGCCATAATTCATCAAAACGGTTGATATTCCTGTATTCTGTCAGGTTATGATTATCAAAACTGTTCTGATTGAAGTTTAGCACAAAATTCAACAGGTTGTTTTTATTAATATCATAATCCACATTCACCCTGAAGTTAGGCCGCCAGCTCTTATTTGTATAGTTATTAGTTGTATTAAAAAAGTTAGATGAATCGGCATACATATTATTCCTGATTGAATAACCATTTCCTATGTAGCGATTGTAACTGGCACCGCCATTAATACTGATCGAAAATCCCTGTTTACGATAATTAAAACTTCCGTTCATTGATGCTTCTCCTCTTGTACCACCTGAAAGTGATATTCGTCCGCTCTTCCCCACTTTTCCTTTTTTAGTTACAATATTGATCACTCCCCCCTGCTCGTTGGCATATTGCGGCGGAGGATTGGTCATTACTTCTATTTTTTCGATAGAACTGCCCGGCAACGACTCAAGCAGATCCTGTAATTGCTGTAAATTCAACTCAACAGGCTTATCGTCAATCAGTATCTTAGGCTCCTTACCGCGGACTGTTACTTTCCCGTCAGCATCTTTTGTGACCAGTGGAACCTGTGTTAATAATTCACTGGCAGTACTGCCTGCAGCCAGTGCAGATTCTCCTGCATTGAAAGTGATATTACCATCCTTTGACTGAATCAAAGGTTTTTCTGCATAGATGACCACATCATCAAGCAGCTCATTTGTTTTGGGTTTCAGTACAATATCAGTAAGATTAAAATCAAATCGTTCAGAACGAAACCATATACTATCAATTGTCAATGTCTGCAGACCTACATAACTGATAGTAAGTTTATAATACCCGAATTTGATTCCCGAGAAACTAAACTCTCCGGCTTTGTCAGTAGACACAGATCGTTTACCGAGTGTATCTGTATAGGATATTAATTGTACAGTTGCTGCCTCGAGGGCTTTGCTCTTACTATCCATCACATTGCCACTGAGGATGCCAGCAATGGTCTTTTCCTGCCCAAATACGGTTGCACAAAGAAGAAAGATTGTGATAGTAAAAATGATAGCTTTTTTCAACATTGATCTTTAGACGCCAAAGATACCCCTTACCTGCTGTAGAAAAGGAGCTATTTTACAGTAACGGCAAAGGCAAACGTTTGTAATTCAGCCTCTCATGTACTTATGACATCCTGTCATTATCTTCCGGCTTTTAGGTATATTTGCAGTCCTAAACTTGGTTGAATGCTTGATCTAATGACAGAAAAAGTGCAGGACGAATCCCGGCAGGGCGAAGCTTATGCTGCCTTTGCCAACGACCCTAATCAATACAAAAAAAGATTCTATATAGAAAGCTACGGCTGCCAGATGAATTTCGCCGACAGTGAAGTAGTGGCTTCTATTTTACATAAAGAAGGCTATGGAGCCACTCCCAACCTGGAGGAAGCTGATCTGGTGTTTATCAATACATGTTCTATCCGGGAAAAAGCAGAGCAAACAGTCCGTAAACGGCTTACCGAATTCAGAAAACTAAAAAAGAAGAAAAAAGGAATGCTGGTGGGTGTACTGGGATGTATGGCGGAACGGTTGAAATCAAAATTCCTTGAGGAAGAAAAACTGGTTGATATCGTGGTAGGTCCTGATGCTTACCGCTCACTGCCTGACCTGGTAGAAGAAGCTGAAGGGGGACAAAAAGCAGTAAATGTATTATTAAGCCGTGATGAAACCTATGCTGATATTTCACCCGTACGTTTAGATAGCAATGGCGTAAGTGCATTTGTAAGCATTATGCGTGGCTGCAATAATATGTGTTCTTTCTGTGTGGTGCCTTTTACCCGGGGAAGGGAAAGAAGCCGTGATGCAGCCAGTATTATCAATGAATGTCATGACCTGTTCGAAAATGGCTATAAAGAAGTGACGCTGCTGGGTCAGAATGTTGACAGCTACTATTTCGTTGATGAGCCCAATGACCAGGTGGTCACTTTTGCAAAACTCATGGAAGAAGTAGCACAGATATCCCCACTGTTGCGGGTACGCTTCTCTACTTCACATCCGAAAGATATTACGGATGATGTACTTCATACAATGGCGAAGTATGAGAACATCTGTAACTACATACACCTGCCGGTGCAAAGTGGTTCTTCAAGAATTTTGCAACTGATGAATCGTACTTACACCAGGGAATGGTATATGGCAAAGGTCGACCGCATCCGGCAGATCATTCCTGATTGCGGCATTTCTTCAGATATTATCACTGGCTTTTGTACAGAAGAAGAAA
>CAZTKV010000128.1:0-1753 GCA_964614285.1 uncultured Chitinophaga sp.
GAGGCTCTTGGAATATCCACTTTTTTACTTAACCACAAAGGCTTACCATTATCATTCGTTTCAGCAAGAGCTAACTCTTCCAGGTTTTCATCGATCAGTTCGGCAATGCGGTTGAGGATTTTAAATCTTTCCTCTACGGGAGAAGTGCTCCATAAAGGAAATATTTTTTTGGCAGCTATGACGGCTGCATCCACATCTTTTTTATGTGAATCAGGAATTTGCCCGTAGACCTGGCCAGTTGCCGGGTTGATATTATCAATAAAATTTCCACTTAAGGGACCGATAAGATTACCCCCGATATAATTCTCTAAATGATATGGAATTTGTAAGTTCATTTTTGAAGTTTGATGTTCGATGTTTGAGGTTATATGAGGTCGGAAAACTTCGAACCTCAAACCTCAAACTTCAAATACTTCCTGTTCTTCCCCCGTCTACTGGTATACTGACACCATTTACATAAGAAGCCGCCGGTGATGCTAAAAAGGCTGCCACCGCGGCAATTTCTGATGCATCAGCAAATCGTTTCATCGGCACTTCTTCCACCATATTCTTTTCCACTATATCAACGACTGTGTTTCCTTTTTTGGCAATGTTATCGATTAAAGTGGACAAACGCTGCGTGGAGGTAAATCCGGGTAATACATTATTCACGGTAATATTATATTGTCCTAATTCATTGGCCATCGTTTTTGCCCAACTGGCTACCGCACCCCGGATCGTATTTGAAACGCCAAGATTCTTCAAAGGAATCTTCACTGATGTAGAGATGACATTGACGATTCGGCCATATCCTTCTTTTTTCATAGAAGGAATGCAGGCTTTTGCTAAAATATGATTACAAATAAGATGCTGGTTAAACGTATTCAGAAAAGCTTCTTCTGTGGCTTCCGTTATTGGTCCTGCAGCCGGTCCACCGGTATTATTGATCAAAATATGAACAGTGTTCTTGGCCGCAAATGATTCAATGACCTTCTTAAGTTCATCAGGCCTGCTGAAATCAGCGACAAGATATCCATGCTGCTGCCGCAACTGTGTGTCCAGCTTCAGCACAGCTTCTTTCAATCCTTCTTCATTACGGGCTATTAATGTACAACCAGCACCCAGTAAAGCCAGTTCCTCTGCTATTGCCAGGCCGATGCCCTGGGTACTTCCGCAAACAATCGCTTTTTTTCCTTCGAGGGAGAGATTCATAAAGTCAAACCTACGGTAAAAAGTTGTAATTTTTCGACCTCAATACATCATTAAAAACTTGCTATATGGCTGTAATTGCTCCTTTTAATCTGAAAAAGTGGATAGATGAAAACCGTGACCTGCTGAAACCACCAGTAGGCAATCAATGTGTGTATAAGGACGCTGAGAACTTTATTGTAATGGTGGTAGGCGGACCCAATGCCCGCAAAGATTACCACTCCAATGAAACAGAAGAACTATATTACCAGGTGGAGGGTGATATTGTGGTTAAAATAATTGATAATGGCGAGTTCAAAGACATTCCCATTAAAGAAGGTGAAATATTTTTATTGCCCCCAAGGACACCTCATTCGCCACAACGTGGACCCGGTACAGTTGGCCTGGTGATTGAAAAGAAAAGAGAATCAGAAGATGATGGCTTTCTCTGGTTCTGCGAAAAATGTGGTAACAAATTATATGAAGAAACCCTGCATGTAGATGATATTGTAAAACAACTCCCTCCTGTTATGAACCGTTTCTGGGAAGATACCATGAAAAGAACCTGTAATAAATGTGGGGCTGT
>CAZTKV010000128.1:1853-4831 GCA_964614285.1 uncultured Chitinophaga sp.
GTTTTGTTTAACTATTGGGCAAATGCGGCTGACGGCCACGAAACTTCCCGGTTTTTTAATGACCATATTGCCGAAACAGTAAGCAAAGAACCGAAACGATTTATCGGCCTGGGAACTGTGCCATTACAGGATATTGATCTGTCAATAAAGGAAATGGAACGATGTGTAAAAGAATTGAATATGCCCGGGCTTGAAATTGGCTCCAACATCAATGGAAAAAATTTATCCGAAAAAGAGTTCTTTCCTTTTTATGAAGCAGCAGAGAAGCTTGGCTGCGCTTTATTTATTCATCCCTGGGAAATGATGGGCGAAGAGCAAATGCAGAAATACTGGCTGCCCTGGCTTGTAGGTATGCCTGCTGAAACAGCAAGGGCCATCTGCTCGATGATATTTGGCGGCGTATTGGAACAATTTCCAAAACTAAGAGTAGCATTTGCTCATGGAGGTGGCTCTTTCCCGTTTACCATGGGCAGGATCAAACATGGATTTGATGTACGGCCTGACCTGGTAGCTGTTGATAATACTGTTTCTCCCGAAAACTATATCGGGAAATTCTGGGTAGATAGTTTGGTACATGATAAAAAGGCAATGGAATTTTTAATCGATGCAATGGGTGAAGACAAAATCTGCCTCGGCAGTGATTACCCTTTTCCTTTAGGTGAACAGCATCCCGGTAAACTGATCGAAAAAATGAAATTGGGAAAAAAGACTCAGAAGAAATTATTGTACAGGAATGCAGAAGACTGGCTGGGTATTGCTCAATAAAATAGATCCGGGTAATCAGTAATGATACCATCCACTCCCATATTTTTCAACTCATCAATTTTACTTTTCTCGTTTACCGTCCAGGGGATCAGCTTCATTTTTAACTCCCGGCATCTTTTGAGCAGCTTATCGCTTACAAGCTTATAGGCAGGGCTATAAATAGCAGGTGTAAATCCCAGCGCTTTTATTTGCTCTTCCATCGTTCGCTTATCATATTCCTCAATCAGCATCGCAGTTTTTATATGCGGATATTTCTCATGCAGGTATTGCAGTGTTCTGAAATCAAAAGACTGAATGATAACATGGTCTTCGATGTCTTTCTCTTTAATAACTGCCATCAGTAACTCCACAAACTCTTCGGGAGCCGGGTGATAAATATTATCTGTGGCCGGCTCGCATTTTGTCTCAATATTATAAAAAGGGAACGGCCTGCGACGGGTCATCATGTCCTTCTTCACACTATCTATTACATCAGCAAGCAACGGTTTTATCGCTTTTACTTTCTCCTGCTTCGGAAACCGGGGATGTGGTTTCATTCCCACATCATACTTTTTCACTTCCTCATAATTCATCTGGTAAATATTCAATCCCCTTTCCTCTTTTTCCGTTACATAACTGCCATCAGGCCTTGTTGTTATCTCATGATTAAAAAATGGTTCATGCGACAATACCACTTTCTTATCCTTTGTGATCACCACATCCATTTCAAGAGTAGTTACACCCATACCCAGCGCATTCAGCATAGCGGACACCGTATTTTCAGGAAAAAGTCCGCGGCAGCCACGATGCCCCTGCTTATCAAATTCAGTTTGCATATTGCCTTTTGTTTCCTGGGCTTTCTGGCTTACATGACAGGCAGCAAAAAAACAAAATGCTGCCAGTGAATATTTAAGTAATCTTTTTTTGTTCATAGCCCAATGATAAAAAAATGAATTATTGTTACTGGTTGTCAGTCTTTAAATAATTGTGATTTTCTTTCTCTCATTTTCCCGGCAATATACTTTCCGGCTGCATCCTGCTTTTCCAGTTGCATAATAATATTTTCATAGCTCTCCTTATCCCTGTCCTGGCTCAGCTTAAAAACATGCTGTAAATCATTAATCTCTATTTCAAATGGTACGATCGCCTTCATCATTCTTTCCGTGTATTCAGCAGGTAAATTATCAAACACGGTTGTTGATGCAGCATTACCGTTCTCGTAATGAAGAGTAAGTCGTTGGAGAATTGACCGCAATTCATCCGTATCCCCAAACCGTATGGTTCCATGCGCATGCACACTCATATAGTTCCAGGTACTGCCAACCGGTTTTGTATACCATGTAGCACTAACATATGTATGCGGCCCTGTAAATACAGCCAGCACATTTTTATTTTGCTCAAACGCTTTATGATGGTCTGTATTTCTCATTATATGACCGGTCAAAAAATATTTCCCGTCTTTCTCATCTATAAAGACAGGAATTTGTGTAGCTACCGGTTTATTAGCTGCGTCAGATCCTGTAATGAAAACAAAGGGGTGATCTTTCATGAACTGAATGACCTCCTGATGATTTTTTTCTTTGTGATGCGGCAAATCGTACATGAGATAGTTTGATGTTGGAAATTGGATGTTAGATATTAATCCTTCTTCCGTGGCTTGCTTTTATATTTTGAAGATTGCAAGTAATCTAAAAAGGATTTGATTTTATTACCAAGCATTACCGAAAAGTCCAATCGCAACTTTAAAACTTCCTCTGTAATATATCCTCTGTCAAATGCCCTGTATAATTGAGACCTTACTTCACCATTCGAACCCTTTGAAATAACAAGAAACTGAGAAAATTCTTTATTGGTAAATCTTTCGAATCCTTCCGCAATATTATCCATTGCAGAACCGGCAGCAGCATTAATTTGATTCTTAAGATCAAAATCTTTTGCAAAACTGCCTTCCTTAGCTAACTTATAAATCTCTCTTGCCTGTTCCCTCGCCAGCTTCCAAATTTCCAGGTCTTCAAATTTTGTGACAGTAGCCATAAAATTGATTTTTCAATTCTCACGACAACATCCAACTTCAAACTTACAACATCAAACACTTATACCGTTTCTGCTATTTTTTCCGCACTCATATTGGCATTTCTCATGGCAATACTCCTTACCACATAGGAAGCAAATCCTTCAAATGCTTTTTTGGTGATCAGGTCATCGCTCATCATGATGGGAACTCCCTGGTCACC
>CAZTKV010000128.1:4931-7558 GCA_964614285.1 uncultured Chitinophaga sp.
ACGATCACGGCACCTGTTACCGGCACAGTTTGCATTAATGTCAGATGTATATCACCTGTACCCGGTGGCATATCCACTACTAAATAATCCAGTTCATCCCAATACACATCCGTCACGAATTGCTTGATGGCACTGCTGGCCATCGGCCCTCTCCATACCACTGCATTCTTTTCATCCACCAGCAAGCCGATACTCATCAGTTTGATACCAAATTTCTCCAGCGGAATGATCATTCCCTTGCCTTCCATATCCATCATCATCGGTCGTTCTCCACGAACGCCAAACATAATAGGAACACTGGGACCATAAATATCTGCATCCATCAACCCTACTTTGGCGCCACCTTCAGATAAAGCAAGAGCAAGATTAGCTGCCACTGTTGATTTACCAACACCACCTTTTCCACTCACGACAGCAATGATGTTTTTTACTTTTGGCAGCACCGCTCCTCCATCCGTTCTCTTGGTTGTTGTATTCGATGTGAATTTTACATTCACCGTCGCTTCCTTATTCACCAGCAATTTTATCGCATTAACACATGCATTTTTTATCATATCCTTCATCGGGCAGGCCGGTGTGGTAAGCACTACTGTAAAGGATACATAGTTTCCTTCTATCTCAATATCTTTTACCATATTCAATGTCACCAGGTCCTTACCTAAATCAGGTTCCTGTACATTGCTGAGGGCTTCGAGAACTTTTTCTTTCGTCATTTTCCAAGTATTTGTTAAAAGTCAACAGGAAGGGCAAAGTTAACCAATACAGGGTGCAATTTGTTTTACGAAATCAGCAACTTGTCTTTATTTTTGGCGCAGTGAAGAAAATTATACTTTATACTGGTTTACTGTTCTTTCTTATGCCCCAAAAGGCCAAAGCCCAGTTTGAAACCTCCCGTGATTCTGTTGTTCAGTTATTTGGTGTTATCATGACCGCTGACAGCCTGGTAGGTATTCCTGCCGTAAGTATCATGGTGAAAGGACAAAACCGGGGAACCATCTCTAATAACCAGGGAGTTTTTTCTATTGTAGTACTTAAAGGGGATGAAGTGGAATTCACCCACGTCTCTTATAAAACCAAACTGGTTAAGATCCCCAAAAACCTCGAAGGCAACCAATACAGCGTGGTGCAACTGATGGTAGCCGATACCATTTATTTACCCGCTACTATCTTAAAACCCCGGCCCACCCCGGAACAGTTTGCCCGGGATTTTGTGAATACCAAAGTGCCTGATGACGAATACGAAATTGCCCGCAAAAATACCAGTGCCGCCAAGCGGCGTATTTTAATGCGAACCACTCCCGGCGATGGTGGCGAAGCTACCCGCATGCAATTAAATAAGGTGGCCAACCGTGCCGTATACCAGGGCCAGACCCCTCCGCAAAATATTTTCAACCCTGCTGCATGGGCCGAATTTATCCAGGCATGGAAACGGGGAGACTTTAAGAATAAAAATTGAAAATAGGAAATCGAAAATCGAAAATTTCCTGTCTACTTCCTAAGCTTATCCTTTGCTGTTTTACCTGATGCAGTTAATATAGCCGTTATTTCCTGGGCCTCTTTCAATAATGGCTCAAGCCTGTCATTAGCGAACACTCCTATCTAAATCATTATTTCCAGCCAATAACAGGTTTCATCGGCCTCTTCTTCGGCAACTGTAATCTTTGAAATAAAGTCAGGTTTGCTGCGGGCTCTTAAAGCAGAGCGATAATTGGCACCTACAGATGTTGCTGACCGGACTATCTGTCGTACTAAAATATCTTCTACTTTATTCCCTTTAATTTCTTTAACCATTTTGATCACCCTGATACCTAAGGCTTTCGTTCTGTCTTTTAATTGCTGGCTCATATTGACTTCTTTTTGGGGGTTTGTAAAATACTTTCGATTTTCGCTTTTCAACTTTCGATTTCATCTAAATTTACGTCAATGAAAGACATCTCAGTAATAGGCGCCGGCACTATGGGCAACGGCATTGCACATGTATTTGCACAACGGGGTTTTAAAGTAACACTGATCGATATTTCACAGGAACAGTTGGATAAAGCGGTAACTACGATTGGTAAAAACCTTGACCGCATGGTAGCCAAAGAAATTATCCGGAAAGAACTGAAGCAGGAAACATTAGATAATATTACCACCAATACTTCGATAGCAGATGGCGTAAAGAATGCTGAACTGGTAGTGGAAGCCGCAACAGAAAATGTAGACCTGAAACTGAAAATATTTCAGCAGGTAGATGAGGCAGCTCCGGCCGGTTGTATACTGGCCACCAATACTTCTTCTATCTCTATTACCAAAATAGCCGCCATCACCAAAAGACCTGAACTGGTAATAGGTATGCATTTTATGAACCCTGTGCCGGTGATGAAGCTGGTAGAGATCATCACCAACCCGGCCAATAAAAAAGAAACAACCGATACCATTGTTGAACTAAGCAAAACATTAGGCAAAGTGCCCTGCGTGGTAAACGATTTTCCCGGTTTTATCTCCAACCGCATATTGATGCCGATGATCAATGAAGCCATCTACAGCCTGCATGAAGGCGTGGCCGGTGTGGAGGAAATAGATACGATAATGAAACTGGGTATGGCCCACCCGATGGGGCCGCTGCAACTGGCCGACCTGATCGG
>CAZTKV010000129.1:0-7541 GCA_964614285.1 uncultured Chitinophaga sp.
AAATTAGCAAAGGAAACCGAATTGGCCGCCGGTTACAAAAGAGTAGTAACTCCGCACATTGCGAAAGAAAGTATGTATCTGACCAGTGGTCATCTGCCTTATTATGCCGACAGTATGTTTCCTCCAATGGAAATGGATGGGGAAAAATATTATCTCAAGGCAATGAACTGCCCGCATCACCATAAGATATTTGATGCAGAACCCAAGAGCTATAAAGATCTCCCTTACCGTATAGCCGAATACGGCACCTGTTACCGTTATGAACAAAGCGGGGAATTATTCGGGTTAATGAGGGTTCGTTGTTTGCATATGAATGATGCCCATATTTATTGCACTAAAGAACAGTTTGCGCAGGAATTCAAGGCAGTAAACGATATGTACCTCAAGTACTTCAAAATATTTGGTGTAGAAAAATATGTGATGCGCCTGTCATTGCATGATCCGGCAAAATTGGGAGAGAAATATATCAATGAGCCCGAACTTTGGCTGGAGACAGAGGAATTAGTAAGAAGTGTATTAATCGAAACAGGAGTACCTTATGTAGAAGTGAAAGGCGAAGGAGCCTTTTATGGCCCTAAGATCGATGTACAGATTTGGAGTGCTATAGGCCGGGAGTTCACCCTTGCTACCAACCAGGTAGATTTTGCCCAGGGGCGACGCTTCAAACTCAGTTTTACCAATCAGCACAACCAGCCGGAAGTTCCTTTGATCATCCACCGGGCTCCTCTTGGAACTCATGAACGTTTTATCGGGTTTTTGCTGGAGCACTATGCAGGAAAATTCCCGCTATGGCTGGCACCTGTTCAGGTGAAAGTGTTGCCAATAAGTGATAAATTCATTGACTATGCCAGGGCTGTATCAGATAAACTGAAAAAAGCTGATATTCGTAGCGAAGTAGATGACAGGAATGAAAAGATTGGCAAGAAGATCCGCGACACAGAATTAATGAGAGTGCCTTATATGCTGGTAGTAGGAGAGAAAGAAATGAATGAAAATAAAGTAGCAGTAAGAAGGCAGGGCAAAGGTGATGCAGGCGTTAAAACTATTGATGAATTTTTGACTGAGGCTGCCGGAGAAATAAAGGAACGCAGCAGCGAATAAACCGTATTTTAGCAAACCCGAATCCTGATCGGGGTATTAAATAATAAAACAAAAATGCTCATCTGCAGGAGAAAGAGCTTCACACAAAAAAAATAAATGGCAGTACCACAAAAACCCGGAGGAGGGTTCAACAGGCCACCAGGAAGCGGGGGATTCAAACCCGGAGGTGGTGGATTCAACAAAGGCGGTTTTAACAGGGGCAGGTTTGCTCCCCGCAAAGAAGCAGAACACCGTATCAATCATTTCATCCGTGTACCACAGGTGAGATTAGTAGGAGAAAATGTAGAAGTTGGTATTTACAGTACACCCGAAGCATTGAAGATGGCGCAGGATCAGGGACTTGACCTGGTAGAAATTTCACCTACTGTTGATCCACCTGTCTGCAAGATCATCGATTACAATAAATTCCTTTACGATAAGAAGAAGAAAGAAAAAGAGATGAAAGCGAAAAGCAAAGTCTCTGAAGTGAAAGAAATCCGGTTTACTCCCAATACTGATGATCATGACTTTGATTTTAAAGCAAAGCATGCCATAGAATTTCTTAAGGATGGTAACAAAGTGAAAGCTTATGTACAGTTTAAAGGCCGTGCCATCCAGTTTCAGGACAGGGGGCAGTTACTATTATTAAAATTTGCAGAACGCCTTGCTGAAATTGGGGTACTGGAAAGCATGCCCAAAATGGAAGGAAGAAGAATGCTGGCTATGTTTGCACCAAAAGGAAAAAAGAAAGCCTGATATTAAAAATTGATTTGATATGAACCCGTCCATTATAAGGACGGGTTTTATTTTTCTAGCATCCTGTGTTCATTTTTCTCAGAAAAACGATCGATATAAAATTCAACGATTATAAATGTTGAGCCGTCCCTTTACGTATCTTGAGCACATTAAAACTGATATTTATGCATTTCATTTACAAGTTATCATTTTCATTTTTATTCTTTGCAGGCCTGTCGCTGGCATCATTTGCGCAACAGCCACCCGCCGGAGCAAGACCTGATACAACCAGAAGGCAGGGAAACGGGCCCGGAACAGGGACTTCAACAGGTCCAAAAGCGTATAAGGATGTAATTACTGCAAAAGCTATATCAGATGCTGGTCTTTTTGCAGTACATAAAGTGGAGGACAAATATTTCTTTGAAATTCCAGACTCGCTTCTTAACAGAGATATTCTTGTAGTAAACAGACTATCGAAAGCAGGAGCTGGTATGAGAGTAGGGGGCTTTGCCGGATTTGCCGGTGATGATATCAGCCGGAATGTAATCCAGTTTCAAAGGGGACCAAATAATAAGATATTCCTTCGAAATATTTCGTTTGCAGAATACACTAAAGATTCCACTTCTTCTATGTATACGGCCGTAAAGAGATCAAATATTCAGCCTATAGCTGCCTCGTTTGATATTAAAGCTCTTGCCAAAGATTCTGCAGGAGTGGTGATTGATGTGACGGACTACATCAACGGGGACAATGATATTCTTCATTTTAGCAGCAGTGCTAAAACAACTTACCGGATCGGTTCCATACAGTCAGACAAATCATACATCGAAAATGTAAGATCATTTCCTATTAATGTAGAAATCAAAACAGTAAAAACCTATGGTCGTACACCAGCTCCTGCAGGAGGTGCTTCTTTTGGTTCTGCTACACCCGGTGGAAACCTCACTGTAGAAATCAACAGTTCATTAGTGCTTTTACCAAAAGTGCCAATGCAACCGAGGTATTTTGATAAAAGAGTGGGCTATTTTACCGTTGGATACACTGATTTTGATGCAAATCCCCAAGGTGTTGAAAACATAATTATGATCAAAAGGTGGAGACTGGAACCAAAGGATGAAGACTTGGATAAATATAAAAGAGGGGAACTGGTAGAGCCTAAAAAACCGATCATCTTTTATATTGATCCTGCGACACCCAAAAAATGGGTGCCTTATCTGATACAGGGTGTAAATGATTGGCAGGCTGCTTTTGAAAAAGCCGGATTCAAAAATGCTATTATGGGCAAAATTGCTCCTACCAGGCAGGAAGATAGCACCTGGAGCCTTGATGATGCCCGGAACTCTGCTATCGTTTATAAACCATCTGATATTTCCAATGCAAGTGGTCCGAGTATTTCTGATCCCCGCAGTGGCGAGATAATGGAAAGCCATATCAACTGGTACCATAACATTATGGAGCTGCTCAGGGATTGGTATTTTATACAGTGCTCTCCTTCAGATGCCGGTGCACGGAAAATGGTTTTTGATGATGAACTGATGGGGCAATTAATACGCTTTGTATCAGCCCATGAAGTAGGCCATACCTTGGGTCTTCGTCACAATTTTGGATCAAGTTCTACTGTCCCTATTGAAAAACTCCGTGATAAAGCGTGGGTGGAAGCTAATGGTCATACACCCTCTATTATGGACTATGCCCGATTCAACTATGTGGCCCAACCGGAAGATAATATTTCAAGAAAAGGATTATTCCCTCGTATCGGCGATTATGATAATTGGGCTATCGAATGGGGTTATCGTTTATTTCCTCAGTTTAAAGATGCAGAGAGTGAAAAAGGTCATGTCAACAAATGGATAATTGAAAAACTGAAAAACCGCAGGCTTTGGTGGGGTGATGGAGAAGGTAACCAGGATGATTCACGGAATCAAACAGAAGATCTGGGTGATGATGCGGTGAAAGCCGGTATGTATGGTATCAAAAATCTGCAACGCATTGTTCCTAACTTAATGCAATGGACAAAAGAGGAAAATAAAGACTATGCAGGGTTACAGGGCATGTATGAACAAGTACAGGGACAGTTTATGCGTTATATGGTTCATATTGCCAGAAATGTGGGTGGTCTTATGCTAACGCCTAAAATGGCAGAAGAAAGTGGGCCAGTGTATGAAACAGTTTCAGAATCAAAACAAAAGGAAGCAGTCGATTTTTTGAACAAAAATCTGTTTACTACTCCAACCTGGCTGCTAAATAATGATATACTGACCCGTACAGGGCTTAGCGGCACTACATTCATTGGGCAGGTTCAGGATGCAGCATTGAGCAGATTATTAAATAGCCGCACTTTTAATAAACTTATTGATGCGGAAGCCCTGCTTGGAAATAGTACCTACCAGGTAACCGAGCTTTTGTCTGATCTGAAAAAGGGTATTTGGTCTGAGTTGGCCTCTGGAAAAATAACTGATATTTACAGACGTAATCTGCAAAAATCTTATGTTACAAGTTTGATTAATCTTCTATCTCCACCGGTTACTACTACATTGGCTCCGGGCCTTACAGTAACCTCGGGAGGATTAAATGATAAAACAGATGCCAAGAGTATTATTCGGGCCCATCTTGCTTCGCTCAGAACTGAAATGACAGGTGCTGCAACAAGATCTGCAGATACATTAACCAAATATCACTTGCAAGATCTTGCTGACAGAATATCTAAAGCATTGAATCCTAAGAATTAGTATCAATATTTTGAAAATAAAAGGGGCTTAGTGATAAGGCCCTTTTTATTTTACCCTGGTCTTTGCCAGGTCCCTTTACGGCCTTATCTTTGCAATCCGTTAAAAAACGATAGTTCTTCAAAATGTCCTGAATTATCAGGGCGAAAGATTGCCTGAAGAGGTTCGACAAAGGTCCCCCTGTGGGGAATGCCTCAAGGGTGTAATATTAAATACTGGGTAAAATGCCTAAAGTAAAAACAAACTCCAGTGCCAAAAAGCGTTTCAAAGTAACGGGCACAGGAAAGATCATGCACCAAAAGAGTTTCAAACGTCACATCCTGACAAAGAAATCCAAAAAACGTAAGCGTAACATGAGAATGGACGGAACAGTTGCAAAATCACATATTGATTTTGTAAAACGCCTGTTGAGACTCAAGTAAGTTACTGCTTGCGATTTCGAATTTTAATTTTAACTCTAAACTTTTTAAGATATGCCTCGTTCAAAAAATGCAGTGGCTTCTAAAGCCCGCCGCAAAAAAATATTAAAACAAGCCAAGGGATTCTATGGCAAACGTAAAAATGTATTAACCGTAGCCAAGAACGTAGTAGAAAAGGGTATGACCTATATGTTTGTAGGCCGTAAACTCAAGAAAAGAGAATATCGTTCATTATGGATTGCCCGTATCAATGCCGCTGTTCGTGAAGAAGGAATGACCTATTCTGAATTTATCAATAAACTACAGAAAAAAGGTATTGAACTTGACCGTAAGGTACTGGCAGACCTGGCGATGAATAACCCGGAAACTTTTAAAAGCCTGGTTACTTCAGTAAAATAAGCTGGAAAATTATTTTTTAACAAAAGAGCCCTGCATTGCAGGGCTCTTTTGTTAAAGAGCGAAGACTAATTATCTCCTAATATGATGATCAATGCATATATCACACCCGGAAGCCAAAATAATAATGTAAGTAAAAGGCTTATCCAAAATCTGTTATTGATCTCTCCTTCATGCAGGTAAACAGCTAACGGTGGCAGAAGGATGGCTAATATAACCAGCAATAGTGTATTAGTGTCTGCCTCTCTGCCAGCTTTCTTTGCAGACTTGTACGCCTTGATTTCCTTTTTTACTTCCTTCCCTAATTGTCTTCTTTCTTTTTTTGAAAGATTTTTAAACTCATCAACCGCCGCTTTTACTTTCGCAGGATCTGGCTCGGTAGTTAAAGAAACGGGGTTAATAATAAGTGCCGCAGAAGAATAATTTACTGAAGTACCAATAATCAGAAATGCAAGCAATACTAACAGATTCAATCTCATAATAATTGTTTTTGGGTTTAGCGATGAATAAATAATTAGCAGCCAATAATGTGCCGGAAGTACAAAAATAAACCCGCACAAGGCGGGATTATTCTAAAATATATCAACAAGTGTGAATTGTTACATAATATCCATTGCTTTTACAAAGGCCGTAGTTTGAAAAGGGAGTATCAATGTCAGCCATTCCCAGTGGGAATAAATAGCAAAAATCAGTGCGGCAGTAGATGCAAAAAAAACTAACCACCAAAGGCCTTTATACTTTTTTGTTTGCTCCATCTTTAAAATTTTATGCAAAAATAGGGTGGTAGCAGTAAATCAAAAAAACAGTTTTTAAGAGCCATACTTTCTCTTCCTGAGAGTAAAAGGAATTGCCAGCAATGCTCCTGTTACAGCTATAACCCACTTGATCACAACTATAATATGATATTTCTGAAAGTCATCCTCCATTACCGGATCATTTAACCACTTGAATAAATAACCGTTTTCTTTTATGTCACAGTAAAAAGCAATTAGTTGAAGAAGTGCTGTAACAATAAGCACTCTTTTTAAAATAATACTTCCTGATTTTTGACTTCCCATCATACAAAGAGCAGCTATACCGGGATATACACCGGTCATGAAAGCGTAATCAAAATACAGGTGATAGCTAAGTATTGTTTGAACCTCATGATCAAGACCCGTTAGTATCGCCTGTACCTTTTCAAGAGGATATGATATTTCAAGTCCAATGATTGTAAAGGATGTCCCCTTATACAAAAAATCTGGCTCCATCCATTTCATGCAAAATGCGGTTCCGGCAAAAAGTCCCAGGCATATCCAAAAAATGGTTTGCCATCCTTTATAACTTAAAATCATACCGTTGTGGAGGTTTTTTTTAAAAAAAATCATTCAAATGTCGATAACAATGGCTATTTTTTTTACTTTCGTTATAATGTGTCAAAAAAACACAATAACTTGCTTTTAGAATCTCAGAACTAACGATTGTGATAAAAATACTGTTTTACTTACGCTTTCATACCCGTTACGGACAAAGTATATGGATTACCGGTAATGCGGATGAACTGGGAAATAATGATCCATCTAAGGCTATTGCAATGAATTATCTTAACGATGAATTCTGGCATAGTACTATAGAAATTAAACGAAAAAGTACACCTAAAAATATTGTCTATAAATATATCTTGAAAAATGAAGACGGAGAACTGTTGTTCGAATGGGGTCATGACAGGAATATTTCTTTACTAAAAGACATTTCAGAGATAAACACATCAGACACATGGAATCATGCGGGTGAATATGAAAATTCTTTCTTTACTGCTCCATTTAAAAATGTTTTACTTAACGAGGACTACTCAAAAATAAAAGCTGATTCTGAAAAAGACCCCACGCATATTTTCAGGGTCAAAGCCCCCTTATTAAAAAAAGGCGAAGCTCTTTGCCTGTTGGGAAGCAATTTAAAATTAGGTGATTGGGCAACCGATAAGCCTATGCTGCTTGAAAAAAGTGGTGATTGGTGGGAGATAAAATTGAACTTGTTGGAATGCAGTTTTCCAATCGCTTACAAATATGGCGTATATAATACCAAAGAGAAAAGTTTTATTGGTTTTGAAAATGGTAATAACAGGATTTTGTATACGGATGCTGCAAAAAGGAAACTGAGTATACTGCATGATGGATTTGTACAATTGCCTAATGACACATGGAAG
>CAZTKV010000130.1:0-7524 GCA_964614285.1 uncultured Chitinophaga sp.
CGGGAAGTACGGCTTTTATACAAGCCATAGGCAATGATAGACAGCAATGTTACCACCAGTATTATCCAATCCAGCTGGCTCATGCAAATCGTTTGGTGAAAAAATAAAATAGAATGATCAGCAATAACAGGAATAATATCACCAGCAAATACCAGCTGTTCCAGTTCTTAAAAAATGGCGCCTTATCGTTATCCGGTGTTTGCATATAGTTATTTCCGGGTGGTTCTTAACCAGCCAGTAAATACAATTATAGTTCCAAGAACAAGTCCTATTAAAATACCGATCCGTACTCTTTTGATAAGTATTCCTACCACCAGCCCAATAATGATAGCGAAAATAAAAGCCATTTCTCCTCTTCGTATATTCGGTTTCGATTGTCCCGGCATCAGAATCCTTTTTTCTTATTTAATGCAATAATATTTGCCAGTAACCGATAAGCACCCGGCACACCGGCAGGTAATTCCCGGAAAAATACAATTCCGGTATACGTAAACCAACCTTTTCCATATTTAGCTACCAACAAACTTCCTTCATCGGCTTTTTCGCCAGGATCTGCCATGCTAATTAATTTTTCAAATTTACCCTCCGTATCCGCAGCATGATAAATACTTCTTTCCTGTATCCAGCCTTTGAAATCATCCTCTCCGATCTTGTTTGGAAAATTAAAGACAGGATGCTCAGGCTTCAGTAATGAAACTGCTGCATTCTCATCTGTAACCCTTGTCCTGGTAATATTAAAATTATATGGTCCTATTTTGGCCCTTACTGGTCCGATCTGGTTGCTGGTATTATACTGAACGATCATGTTACCTCCTTCGTGAACATACTTCATTAATTTTTCATAGTGCTTATTCATCCATTCATGAGTATTATAAGCTCTGACTCCTGTTATGATGGCATCAAATTGCCCGAGATTATTCCTTGAAAGCTCCTTATCTGTAAGCAAACTCACTTCATACCCCATTTGCTCCAGCGCTTCAGGCACTTTATCACCGGCCCCGGTAATATAACCTATCTTCTTATTGTACGTTTTCAGGTCAATATACTTAACTGCTACTGCAGACTTGTGAAAATAGTTGATCCAGGGTATATGGTCATATCTTATCTCATGCTTATCATCTGACACAGGATTCTTTCCATCTGCCGAAACAGAGAAAAGTAATTCTTCGTTTTCTTTCTCTGCATCGCCGGTATACTCAATTTCCCTTACCTGGTTTTTTGTATCAATACCCAGGTTCTTGTTACTGATAGATACATTTTTCATTTCTTTTCCAGAAATAGCAGACAATACCTCCACATTCCCATTAAACCCCTTTTTCATACCCCTGGCAGCAATTGTTCCCCTCAGGCTTGTTTTACCGGGAGATATAACTTTCACATCTTCCTGCGGACTTAGTATAACCGGCGGAACGGTTACTAATGGCTGATACAATTCTCCTTTTACCGGGTCAGTAAATTTGTACCTGACTGGTCTTATAAAAGTGAAATGTTCACCATAAATTTTTACCCCTATAAAAGCGAAATAAGCAGGATCTATATCCGGCTGCCCTATCCGCAATTGGTCAGTTACATTAAAATATCCCTCCGCCATTTTTTTCTCCAACCAGTAAGGCTGAGTGATCGGTTTATCTGCCGGTATATACATCGTTTTGGAAAAATTCAGGTTCTTGTTCTTCTCCAGTTTTCTTGTAAAAGCAGAATCGAAATTATCCACCTGTACTTTTTGCAAAACTGCATCTGTGCCAAGCCGGTTGTTGAAAGAAAAATTGATCTTTATTGAATCTGTCTGTACCGCAAATTGCTCCGTAGTGGTGGCATCTAAAAATAACCCGCTGCATTGGGCTATCAGTGTATATACTTCATTTTGCTTTTGTGTCTTCCAATAACTATCCGGAAGGTTGTTAATGGCTTTATACAATCCTACCAGGCCCTCTACTGATTTTTCCGGGTGCAACAGGTCAAAATTCCGGGTGAGCTCATCAATCATTTTGGAGATTGCTTCACCACCGGGGACCCTTTTCCAGGTCAGTTCCACTCCATCCATCAGATCATTAACGGGCTGATCACCTTTAGTGGCTTTAAAATATTCCAATGATTCGCCTCTTGATGCAGGCACACCAAAACCCTGGCTTTTATGCTGGCTGCGGCTTTCAGCGGCAATCTCTCCGTAACTTTTTCCAAGCAACGGATTATACCCTCCCACATCTATTTTGAACTGATCTTCTCTTGTAGTGTTATTGCCGCCAAAGTTGAATGTATTCCACAGCACTCTTTTTGGTTGCCATACTGAAACATGTTTCAATTGCTCCGGAAAACGATTGGGGTCAGCTGCAGCAGCAAATGCTTCATTGGCAAGGATACCTGAAGCCGTATGATGACCATGCCCTCCTTCTCCTGTTTCCGGGAAGCGGTTAATGACCACATCCGGCTGAAATTTCCTGATCACCCACACCACATCGCTCAATATTTTTTCTTTGTCCCATTTAGTAAAAGTTTCCTGTGGTGTTTTTGAATAACCAAAATCATAAGCTCTTGTAAAAAACTGTTCGCCGCCATCTATTCTTCTGGCGGCCAGTAGTTCCTGTGTTCGTATCAGTCCTAAGTCAATTCCCTGCTCATCACCGATAAGATTTTGCCCGCCATCACCTCTTGTCAATGATAAATACCCGGTTCGGTACAACCTGTCTTTTGACAAATAAGTGATCAGTCTTGTATTCTCGTCATCGGGATGTGCCGCTATGTACAATACTGAACCCAGCACATTCAGTTTGCGAAGGGCCAGGTACATATCTGCTGAAGACCAGCTTTGCGGTGCCTGGCAAATGCCTGAAAGCTGCATGCATAAAGCGAGGAAAAGGATACAATATTTTCTCATCGGTAAAATTATTCAGCGAATATAAAAGGTATTTGCCAAGCCGGCAGAACCGGTCGTATAAATTATGGTTTTGAAAAGATAATTACTAAACTAAAAAGCCCCGGCAGGTATCAGGCCGGGGCTTTCTGTATCTGGATGTCTTTACTCCACTTTAAATCCATTTGCCTCTGCATACTTTTTTTGTGCCCTTTGCATGTCGGAAATAGCAGCCTGCTTTTCTCCCACCAGTTTTTGCAACTGGAGCACTAATGTTGTTCTTTCCTCAGCTGAAGCAGCACGGCCTACATTTTTGTATCCTGTGTATATGCTCTTCATGTAATTAAAATATTTCATAATAGCCGCTTTGAAATTATCCGCTTCTTTGGCTTTTGGTACATCCATTGCATTGATCTCATCAATCTTATCCTGTATCATTTTTTCCATTTTCTCCCCGGCGATTGCTATACTGTCAAATTGTTCTTTATCTGCATACTTTTCTACTTTATCTTCTGTTTCAGAAATATACTTTTCAAGACTTCTTTCTTTGGCCACAACATTCTGGCTGTAATCAAAAGCTGATTTTGACTTACAGGCGATAAGGCTGGTAAACAGCAGACAGGCAATTAATAATTTTTTTCCCATAGTTGTTTGGTTAAGGTTATTTGAATGCATACAAGATACGATTATAAATTAATTCACAAATTATTGACCCACCAGGAACACTGCATTACAGAACATCAGTTTACCGCTTTCCCAAAACTGGCGGAACATCACATTATCAGTAATATAACTGATACTGCCCCCGCCCATCTCATATACACCAAACAACAGACCGTCTTTCAATTTGGGCTGCAAGCCTGCTCCTACAAAGCCGGCCACCTGGTTTTCCTTTTTGAGAACTCCTACATTCCATCCTCCCTCTTTAATGAACTCGTAAATATTATCATCCATTTTTAATGTGTAATAAAAATCAGGATAACCAAAGGCCAGCGGATGAGAATTATCCATTTTCACTTTCCAGATAGAGCCGGGTGTGTAACCGGATATAGCATCTCTTTCACGACTTTGATATTCCTTCAGTGCATCATAATTGTCAGATTTATCCTTCTCTTTTTTATCTGTCTCTTCTGCTTTCTTTTGCTTAATGCCTAATTCTGCTTTTGCCAGTTGCCCTACGGCTCCTTCCAGCGCCACCACTCTTCCTCCTTTATTGATCCATGCTTTGAACATTTCCAGTTCATCTTTATTACTGAGAAAACGATAATTGCCATCCGGCATGATCAGCACATCAATATCATTCCAGTTAGCCCTGCCTGCATCATTACTATTGATGAGTGTGACAGGATAATCCAACTGGTCATCAAAGAAATTCCATATCTCACCTGCTGCATTACTGCCAACACCCTCTCCTGTCAGCATTGCTACTCTCGGGGCTCTCATCGGATGCACCATATCACTGCCGAAGTCAAACCCTTTATCGACAAATCCGCTGCTTACCGGGTATAATTGCACTCCGTCAGCATCTGCTGTTTCCCGAACGATCTTCCACAGGTTGTTACCAAATTTCTGATTGGCAGTTCTCAACACGATAATAGCACCCCTGTCAAATTTATTTCCGTTCACCTCAAATGGCTGCTCTGCATAACGAAGTAAGATCCCTTTTTGGAGCAGGTGCCCGACCAGCTTTGCCGCCTTTACACCACTCCATGGGATCACATACCCGTAGCTTGTTTCAGGATTAGCTGCTTTTGTTTTATTACTATAAGCTCCTGCACCGGCCATTTTTTCTTTTGATGCATACGCATTTAATCCATATGCATAAGGTAAAGACCATGCAGTGATATCATAGGTAACAGAGTCTGCCAATTTTGATTTTGGCTCAAACAATACTTTTACCATAGCTGAACGGGGCTGCATGGCAGTTATTACAATGTCATTTGCACCGGCAGTAAAAGCTTCTTCCTTCCCGGTAAAATAATTCAATCCTTTTCCAGCCGCACCGCTGCCTGCAGCATACTGTATACCATTCTTATCAAGCAGCTCGGTGAGTTTCTCCATTCGTTCCTGGTTTTTGGCGTCATATTTCACCACATAGGTTTTATGCTCACCGAAGCCTGTACTAACCGCATCATTAAAAAATTTACGGAATTCTTTTACCAGCTTTGCAGCATTCAGGGAAGATATTTCTACGGTGCTTAATGAAGTGGTGAAATGATGCTGCGCCCTGTCCACCAGCGTTAACGTATCATCATCTTCGTTGATAATACCAAGGCCTGCTCCTATTCCACCCTGTTCATAAGTCATGCCGATACTACCATTATAAGTGGGATATGTGTCACCATATGAAGGATAGAGTAAATCAAATCGTTCTTTGGTAAAATATAACCAGCCATTCTGGTCAAAGTACTTTGCATTGTTTTTTCCGATCGTTGTTTGAAATTCTCTCTGCCAGGGAGTGATCACTTCATGAAATGGTTCAGCAGCCGGTGCAAAATAATAAGGCTCATTGATGCCCTGCTCATGATAATCCACATGCACATGCGGCATCCATTGATTGTACACTTTGATCCGTTGCTGGCTTTCTACCTGTGTTTGCCAGGCCCAGTCACGGTTCAGGTCAAAATTGTAATGATTGGTCCGGCCGCCGGGCCATGGTTCCCGGTGCTCTCTTGCTATCCGTTGCGGGTTAAAATTTTTACCCACTACAGAATTGAACCAGTTTACATAACGGTCCCTGCCATCGGGGTTCAAACAGGGATCAATAATAACTACTGTATTCTTCAGCCATTCTTTGGTTCTGGCGACAGCCGGGTTTACCAGTTCATATACGGTAAGCATGGCCGCTTCTGACGAAGATGTTTCATTGCCATGTACATTATAACTTAACCATACTATTGCCGGTGCATTTTCTTCGATGGCTGCAGCACGGTCCCGGGCCAGGTTGGCCAGCCGGATATTATTCATCCTGACCTGCTCCAGGTTCTTCATATTATCCGGCGAAGAAACAAATGCCAGCAATAAGGGTCTGCCTTCATTGGTTTCGCCATATTGCTGCAGCTTCATCATAGAAGGTGCATTGGCAGCAACATGGTTGAAATAGTTTGCAATTTTATAATGCGGTGTATACCGGGTGCCCACTTTATATCCCAGGAACTCTTCCGGAGATTTTAATTGTGCAGTACTTGCAAGAACAAATAAAACAGCTACAAACGATAGGATACCTTTCCGGAGCATATTGATTTTTTTAGTGCAGCAAGTTAGCAAAGGAAGCCTTAATTACCACAAATTTTGATTACCGTTAAGTGCACCGGTTTCTGTAGCTTTATTTTATTTAAATCCCGCCACATGCAAAAAAAGTTTACTGCATTTTTATTCCTGCTGCTGATCCTTGCTGCCTGCAAATCTTCGCAGAAGAATACGTCCGCTACACCCACCATTAATGCCTATAATTATTCCGGAGTAAAAAAAGTTATCGCTGAAAACGGGGCGGTTGTTTCGGCTCATCCGCTGGCAAGTAAGGTAGGTGTTGAGATCCTGAAAATGGGAGGCAATGCGGTGGATGCAGCTATTGCCACGCAACTGGCCCTGGCAGTAGTGTATCCCAATGCAGGCAATCTCGGTGGTGGTGGTTTTATGGTAGCCAGGTTAAGCAACGGGGAAACAGTGGCATTGGATTACCGGGAAATGGCGCCGGGCTTTGCTCATCGTGATATGTACATTGATGCAAATGGAAATGCGGATACCGATAAAAGTCAGCTTGGACATTTATCATCCGGTGTGCCGGGAACGGTGGCCGGGCTTTTTGCATCGCATAAATATGCCAGGCTGCCTTTTGAAAAATTGATACAGCCGGCCATTGAACTCGCCGAAAAAGGATTTACCATCTCTGCATCAGAAGCAAGGGGTTTGAACAATATCAAAAATGACCTGGTAAAATACAATACCGCAACACCGGTCTTTGTTAAAAATACAGCATGGCAAAAAGGTGATACGCTGGTTCAAAAAGACCTGGCTGGTACATTAAAAAGAATACAGCAACATGGCGCTGCCGGTTTTTATGAAGGTGAAACTGCAAAGTTGATCACAGAAGAAATGAAAAGAGGCACCGGTATCATTACCACGGAAGATCTGAAAAACTATAAAGCAAAATTCAGGACACCGCATTCATTTGATTATAAAGGGTACAAAATAGTAGGTATGCCCATGCCCAGCAGTGGCGGATTGTTACTTCATCAAATGATGAAGATGATAGAAGACAAGAATATCAGCGCTATGGGTTTTCATTCACTGCAGGCAGTGCAGCTAATGACGGAAGTGGAACGCAGGGCTTTTGCCGACAGGGCTGAATACATGGGTGATGCGGATCATTACAAAGTGCCGGTGAGTATGCTTACCAATGAAGTGTACCTGCAGGAACGGATGAAAAGTTATGACCCGGCAAAGCCAACTCCCAGTACGATGATAAAGCCCGGTGGCCTGTTACAAACAGAAAGTGAAGAAACCACCCACCTGAGTGTGATAGATAAAGAGGGCAATGCCGTAGCTGTAACTACTACTTTAAATAACTCATACGGCAGCAGAACGGTGGTGGGCGGTGCCGGTTTCTTTTTAAATGATGAAATGGATGATTTCAGTATCAAACCCGGTGTACCCAATATGTATGGTGCTGT
>CAZTKV010000131.1:0-7366 GCA_964614285.1 uncultured Chitinophaga sp.
AAGTGAAAAGAACCAGCGGCGGGATTTATCTGCTGTTTTTTTATCGTTTCCCATATTAACCGATTTGTATTGTTTAGAAAAAAAATGTGATGCAACTTATTTATGAGTTTTTGACCATCTCATGACAAGGGTCAAGCTAATAAGTGAGAAATGTCACAAATGCACGGTTTTGATGACAATTAGTTATCAATGTGACTAAAGTCATATTTCAATCAGTTGCTTGTCATGGAACTGTCAATATCCACTGAATATTTTTGAAAACGCATTAGTTAAAAGCAAGCTCTTTCAAAGAATCAATCTTCAAATAAGTTAAACTAGCTTTTTTATGAAAAAGGTTTCAATTATGCAAGCAGCCTCCCTGTTTTTAGGAGTTTTCTTCCTATCGGCTTCTTTGCTACAGTGTACCAAAGACGGGGAACTTGTAAAGAACCTCGACAGATCTTATACAGGCGGACCCGACTCTACTGTATATGCAGCTTTTTATGAAAGCAATACCGTTGCTACTGCCGATGTTGTACCCGATGTGAATGATGTGATCAAAATGAGGGGTGTGCAAACTATTATTCATGAGTATTGCAACACATCAAATTGTCATGGCGGGCCTATTGCACCCCGTTTTGAAATCTATTCTCAGATCATGCAATATGTAAAACCAGGCGACCCAGAAGGAAGCAAACTATGGGAATACATAACTACCAATGATTTTGATAATGCAATGCCTCCTGTTAACTCTAATTATGAATTGAGTACAAGAGATAAAAGCATTGTATACAACTGGATCAAGAATGGAGCTAAAGAAAGACCAGATCTGAATGACTTCAGACCAGCGGCTATAAGGGTACTGGTTGATGGTTGTAGTTCTGCCAATTGTCACAATACAGCTACAGCTACAGGTGGCTGGGCAAGAAAAGGATTGATTTCAGGACTTGCCTCTGCAGATACTACACAATTCACCTATATAAATCCTACTACCGGATCAGTAACCGTTTACTGTCAGTTGTCTAATCAAACGCTAAGGAACCAGGTATGGACAGCTTACAAGGACAGTGTGAAAAGGTTCTATGCAGATACTGTTGCCAACGCCAGCTTCCGCCCATGGAAGACAGTAAGCACACCTGTTTCTGCCTTAAGCACCAGGGGGCCATTGAATAATTATGATGATATACTAATGGATATACTTTATCCTAAATCTGTAAGGACAGTTAGTTCAGTAGTATACACAGACCCTATTACATTAAAAGGATACTATGTAAGGGGTAATCCGCTGGTAGCTACCGACTGTTTTGTTCGCCGGATGGACTCTACCCTGATTTATCGCAACCCACTGACACTGGTTGAAACTTCTGTAAGTGGTAATATGGCATATGATGATGGTGGATTTAAACCTTCGGAGGTTGCCCTTTTCAAGGCATGGTATTTTGCTGACCCCAATATTCCCGATGTATGGAAATATGGTAATGCCAACGTAGGCATCTTCAAATACAGGAAGACCGGTAATTATATTATTAAACGATAAACCCCATCAACTCATTTAAAAATATCAGGTATATGAAAAAGAAAATAACCTTAGCAGCGTTGGCAACTTCATTGATGGTGTACCTGTTGTCATCCTGTTATCAGAATAAAGAAGATATTTTGGAGCTTCCAAGAGTTTCATTTCGGAATGAAGTAGTTCCGATTGTTACCGCAGGTCCTTGTGGTTGCCATAATACGAGTGTAAATGTTCGTGCCGTTTTATTCTCCGATCAACGAACCAATACAATATTTTTCGACGCCATTTTGGCCCGCAGAGGAGCATTTGGCAGTTGGGTTAACGGTGGCACACACCCTGGCGCAGGAGCTATTGACTTTTCACCAACAGAAAAAAACATCATTAAAAAATGGATTGATCAGGGGGAACCTTATGATGATGGCGCAGGCTGTACAGTTTCGGGCAACCTGACGTATACCGCCGATATAGTCCCTATATATAATACCAGTTGTAAAGGGGCAACCTGCCATGGCGGTATCGCTGCACCTATCGATTATGCAAAATTTGTTGCTAAAAAAGATGTATTGCTGACCATATTGAATAGTGGTGGTAACCAGGGTCACCCCGGTGGTGCATTGAGTCTTACAACTTGTACAGTTAATAAAATGAAAACATGGATTGCCCAGGGGCAACCTCAATAACAGGAAACAAATGTTCTTACTAAAAAATAAGACAATATGAAAAAGATATTACTGCTTTTCGTTTTCGGATTCGGTTTGATGTCAATGGGTATTTCGCAAGATGAACCCGAAGCTGAAAAAAAAGAAGCACCTAAAAGGAAATATGCAAGGGCAACTTTTAATGCCACTAAGATTATTAATATGCAGAGTACAGAAATTGTAAGTAAGGGTAATTTGCAATTTTTAATCTCTCACCATTTCAGTAATCTGTGGAATAAAGATGCTACAGAAGGTGAAAACTTCGCCCAACTGCTGGGCTTGAACTCAGGCGTTGCTAACACTTACCTGTCCTTTGATTATTCCATTACCGACTGGGCTAATATTGGATGGGCTGCAGCAGGCCGCAGCCGCTTTGAAGGTTTTGCCAAATTTCGTCTGCTGCGTCAGCAAACAGGATTGAAAAATATTCCTGTATCTGTTAGTTGGTATTCCGCAGCACATGTAAATGCTGCTAAAAATGCTGACATAACTTTTGGATGGAATAAATGGGCCTTTATGCACCAATTGCTGGTTGCCCGGAAGTTTTCAGACAAATTCTCATTGCAGTTTAACCCGGCGTTGATTCATTTTAACGTTGTGCCTTATGGTATCAACAACAGTAATATGGTTTATTCATTAGGAATCTCCGGCAAGTACAAAATGTCCGCCAAAAAGAACCTGACATTTGAATACAACAGACAACTGAACATGCATAAAAACCTGATCGATAAAAATGGCAATATCGTTAACTACAGCCCTGATTTACTCTCTGTAGGCCTTGAATTAAATACAGGAGGCCACTTGTTCCAGTTTTATGTAGGAAGCACAACCGCTGCTTCACCAATTGATCAGCTGGCAAGAAACACAAGCTGGATAAAAGACGGAGAATTTGCCTTTGGCTTCACCATCAACAGAACAATGAGTTTAAAGAAAGAAAAAGAATAATTTAATAGGATAAAAGCGATTGATCTGAAACGGGCCGGATTTCTATCCGGCCTTTTTATTTCATTAAACATTCTGTAATTGTTTCATCATCTTTTTCTATTTTACCAAAATGTTATTTCAGTTTAACCGGTTTAGTTCATTATTGCTTATCTTCTTTGTACATGGACTTGTATATGCCATCCTGTTGTACCGGAAAGGAGTATTAAATGAAAGTCGGTCAGACAAATGGTTAAGTTTATTCTTGTTGCTATGCATTTTGTACATCGCTCCCTGGATGGTAGGGTTTGCCGGCTGGTATGATACGCAGCCCTACAGGGATATATTATTCTATGTTCCCTTTCAGCATTTATTTTTCATTGGTCCTGTAATATTTTTTTATGTGCAGAGCCTGCTGAATCCTTCTTTCAGGTTTAGAAAAAAAGAGTGGTTACATTTAATTCCGGGCTTATTGTATTTATTCTTTAGTATAGTAATGGTGGTAACGGATAAGCTGATATTGAAAAAGTATTATTTTCTTGCCAATGGAGAAGATCCGGATTTTGATTCTTGGTACCAGTTTAGCGGGTTTATTTCCATGCTGGCCTATTTTATTCTTTCACTAAGGTATTACCTGCTTTATAAAAAACTGATTGTGCAGGTGATCAGTTATGCAGAGGTTGTGATGTTCCGGTGGGTAAGAAATTTTTTATTGGCCTTTTTACTGATGCTTTTTGTCCGGTTAGGATTCTACATCAGCGACCTCTTTATGCAAAAAGGATATACAGACACCTGGTGGTATTTCCTGGTATTTGCTGTAATATTCTATTACATTGCTATTACCGGGTATGCCAATTCTGTTGAAACCAAAGTGGCATTTAACCTCAACCTGCTCACTTACCGCCCGTCATTATTTTTGAATTATCATTATCAAGATAGCACCGATAATCTGGCAACAGAAGATGCTGAAATTATTGAAGTGGATTCGGTTGCCCGAAATCCTCCATCTGCTGAAGTAAAGGAATGGAAAGAAAAATTACTTCATTTAATGCAGTCAGCTAAAGCCTATGAAGACCCCGAATTGTCATTAACACAAGTAGCAAAGCAACTGCAACGCAATCCTTCCTTTATTTCAAAAATGGTAAACCAGGGATTTCAGCAAAATTTTAATGACTTCGTCAACCAATTCCGGATTGAGGCGGTAAAAGAAATGCTGAACAAAGGCGAACAAAAAAAGCAAACCTTATTGGGGATTGCCCTTGATTGCGGCTTCAATTCCAAAGCTACTTTCAACCGGGCTTTTAAAAAGGTAACCGGGGTAAGCCCGAAAGAATGGTTGCAACAAAACAAATGGTAACAAAACATACTATTCAAAAAATGAGTCGTGGCTATATGGATTATATAGCGCTGGATGTCAAAACGGTAAAGAGAGTAACGGAAGGTGGCAATAAAAGGGTGTTATGTACATTAAACAATACACTCACACTACATGCAGCGGTTATGAAAACAAAGGAAGGGATGCACTACATCATGATAAGTGCTGCAAACCAAAAAAAGTTAGGAATTAAGCCCGGAAGCCCGGTAAAGGCAAAAATTGAAATTGACAAAAGCGAACTCCAGTTTCATATACCGGAAGAATTTGCAGAAGTAATGAACACCGACCCGGCGGCTAAAAAAGTGTTTGATAGCATTAGTAAATATGGTTAAATCATCAGATAAAAGAATTGAATGGGCCTTATTAATTGCTGAAAAAATTAAAATGGGTATTACCAGCCCACAAAAAATGATGAAATAGCCTTTATGAAGAAGGAATAAATTTCAGCCTAATGCAGTTATAATCAAATTTTTAGAATATTTGATACCTGCCGTTATCATTTGATACTTCTTTAGCCTGTCTCAAAATATCATTTGCAGCGACTAGCCTTTGTTGACAAAGCATTTTTGTGAAAAGAAATTAATCAACTTAAAAATTAATTTATGAAACAGAAATTGCGTCAATTCTTATTTAGCACCAGTTTAAACGACAGTAAATTAGTTAATATTGGCTGGCTTTTATTTCGCTTACATATTGGTCTTAGCTTAGCTATACATGCGGGCTTTCCAAAAATGAAAAACATGGCAGCTCCGGGTTGGTTTAATGAACAAGTAGCTGGCCTAGGGTTTACTTTTCCATCACCAGCCTTTTGGGCCACACTGGCCAGTTGGGGCGAGTTTGTGGGAGGCATTTGTATAGCATTGGGCTTTCTTACCCGCTTTAATGCATTACAGTTGGCTTTTCAGTTTTTTGTTATTTCCTTTTTATGGTATGAAAACCCAGAGCCGTTAACTGGTATGTATTTTCAAAATACATTATTTATGGGTTTTTTATTGGTAACTTTTTTTGGTGGTGGTCGCTATGCCCTTGATAAATTTATTATGATTCGTAAAACTTTAAAAACTCCTATGATTACAAAAGCGGCTATAGCCATGATTCTCTTATGCTTTAGTATTAACAGTACTGCACAACGAAAACCATTAAAAGGTTCCGGTATAGTTGTCAATAAAACATTTGATTACAAAGATTTTGATAAAATTATTTTGACTGATTTATCCGGCAAGGTGGAAGTACAGGTGGGCAAACCTTTTTCAATTTCCTTAGAAATAGATGATAACCTTGCATCATTATTATCAGTATCTGCCGGGAATGGTAAGCTGGAAATGAAACTCACTGGAAATGAAAACAACCGGATGTATATTGAAAATACCAATATTCATATCAAGATATCATTACCTGAAATTTCTGTATTGGAGCATCGGGGAAATGATAATGTTACCGTAAATGGTATTACCGGAAGATATTTCAGGATGCAAAAATCAGGTAATGGTGATGTGATATTAAAAGGCAGCATTGATGAGTTTGAAATTAAAAAAAGCGGAAACGGAGATATTAACGCTTCAAATTTGTTAGCCAAAAGTGTTACCGTAAATTCTTCCGGTAACGGGGATGTAGTGGTAAATGCAAGCAATTATTTCAAAGCAACCGTTTCAGGTAATGGGGATATAAAAAATACAGGTGCAGCATTAGCCAATGCAGCATCATCCAAATCGGGGAATGGTGATATTATTGATGCCGGTTATAAGGAAAAGGTAAATCCTTATCCGGGTAATGAGAACGATACGAAAGTAAAAACAAGAATAAAGAATAATACCAATGAAAGCGTAGAATTAAAAGTGGTTTACCCTGTAAAAGGTAGCTACGGAATTGATATACAACCCGGCGCCACAAGGAGGGAATATTTTCCGTTGGGTACAAAAATTTACCGTGATGGAAAAATGAAAGTACCATTGTTTGAAATAACACCAGCTAACAGGGATTCGGTCCTGATAATAGAATAATTGGTCATTGTATATCACTTATGGGGATACCTTTTTTATTATTAACTATCAATAATGATCCAAAAGAAAGGGACCCTTAATAAGTATTGATCTGCCCATTTTCAATATATTGTAGCAATATTTATTTATAGTGGGAAGATATTGCTGGACACTTTTCTTAAAACTCTGGGGCTGGAAAACAAATATTCAATTTCCCGCTGGAATTAAGAAATGCATTATTGTTGTAGCTCCGCATACCAGCTGGGTAGATTTTGTAATCGGGTTGGCTTACCGTAGTATTCTCCGGCTTAAGAAGGCTAAATTCCTCGGTAAAAAGGAATTGTTTAACGGGCCTTTTGGATTCTATTTCAGATGGATGGGAGGCTTGCCTGTAGATCGGTTTAGTAAACAAAATACAGTAGATCAAGTTGTAGATATATTTAAAAGTAAAGATGAAATCATAATTGCCCTGGCTCCGGAAGGAACAAGAAAGAAAGTTGAAAAACTAAAAACTGGATTCTATCATATTGCGAAAAAGGCTACTGTACCTATTGTAATGGTAGGCTTCGATTTTAGCAGAAAAGAAATAATGATAGCTGAACCATTTTTCCCCACTGATAATGAGGCCAAGGATTTTGAACACTTCATTCACTTTTTTGCTCCTGTAAAGGGTCGGTATCCTGAAAACGGACTTGCCCATTTGCTTAAAACTAGTTAAGGGGAAATAATTTTTATCTTACCTCTTCAAACATTCCCGTTTGTTTGTTCTTGCGAACATTATCAGCCGTGAAATAACGGCCATTCATGGCTACATACACACCGGCTGATAATGTTTGTGCAAAAGCTAATGCGCTGCCAAGATTAAACAAACCATCGGAGCTGCCGAACTTGATCGGTATCA
>CAZTKV010000132.1:0-1561 GCA_964614285.1 uncultured Chitinophaga sp.
GCATCCACATCTGCCACTACCGTTACACTCCTAAAGCTTTTATCCTGGTGCAGGATAGCAATTTGTTCTAACAAATCTCTTTTACATTGATTGATGATTTTGCTGTCACGGGGCAGTTTTAGCAACAGCTCCATTAAGTACTGGTTGCGGATACGGCCAATAACAGGTTCGGCCGGTCCGACAATATAATTGCCATATTTATTTTTCAGTGTATTGGTATAATGAACGGCTGCTCTTTCCACCACTTCCTTAAACTTATGTTTGAATGTAAGATGAATGATGCGGGAAAAAGGCGGATATGCAAACTCCTTTCGTTTCTTCAGCTCTTCTGCAAACATCATCTTATAATCATGCTGCTGCACAATCTGCAGCAACGGATGCTGCGGCTGTGATGTTTGTACTAATACTTTTCCCGTTTCTTCTTTGCGACCTGCCCGGCCGCTCACCTGCTCCATCAATTGAAAGGCTCTTTCATGCACCCGGAAATCAGCAAAATGCAACAGCCCGTCTGCATCCAAAATGCCCACCAGGTCCACATTATCAAAATCCAGTCCCTTTACCACCATTTGTGTGCCGACAAGTATATCAATTCTTTTCTGTTCAAACTGCTGTATCAGCACATCATGGGCATTTTTCCCTTTCACGGTATCAATATCCATTCTTGCTACTTTGGCCTCGGGGAAAATTTCCTGTAATTGTTCCTCAATCTTTTCTGTACCAAAATTCCGTTGCACAAACTTATCACTGCCACAAGCCGCACAGGTATGCACCGGAGGATAAGTGGTACCACAATAGTGGCAAACTAATTTATTACTGAGTTTGTGATAGGTCAGTGACACATCACAGTACTTGCATTGTGGTATCCAGCCACAAACACTGCATACCTGGTAAGGTGCATAGCCACGTCGATTTTGAAAAAGTATAACCTGTTTCCCTCTTTCTATCACTTCCTTCACGGCTTCAATCAATGCCGGTGATAAAATGATCTTTGATTTGTCTTTCTGGATAATACTTCTTGTATCCACAAACTGGATTGGCGGTAACTTAAGGTCTCCGAAACGCTGTAAAAGTTCCACCAGGCCGTACTTACCTGTTGTAGCATTATAATAACTCTCAATTGATGGCGTACCGCTGCCAAGTAAAGTCTTTGCCCCAAACAGTGAAGCAAAGTATATTGCCGCATCTCTCCCGTTATACCTTGGCGCCGGCTCCTGTTGCTTAAAAGATGAATCATGTTCTTCATCACAGATTATCAAACCTAAATTCTGATAGGGCAAAAAAACTGACGACCTTGCCCCGAGTATCACCCTCAACTCCCCATTCTTTACCTTATTCCATATTTCCACTCTTTCATTCTGCGAAAATTTGGAATGATATATACCGATATAACCGCCAAAATGTTTTTGCAAACGCCGGATTACCTGTGAGGTCAAAGCAATTTCAGGCAGCATGTACAATACCTGTTTTCCCTGTTTGATAAATTCTTCAATCAGCCTGATGTAAATATTCGTCTTGCCGCTTGATGTAACACCATGCAACAGGCAAACAGATTTTACCTGCA
>CAZTKV010000132.1:1661-7281 GCA_964614285.1 uncultured Chitinophaga sp.
TGATAACAGGATATACGTTGTGAGAGTCGAGTAATTCCTGAACTTCGGACAGGGTTAGTTCTTTTTTTATCAGCAATGCTTCACCAACAATATACTCATCATGATCAAGTGAGGAAAAATCATCCCCGTATTCTTCATTGTAAACCAGTATCGTTTCACTTGACAATTTGAAATGAGCTGGTAATGCCGCAGCCATCACTTCTCCCTCACTGCACATATAATATGATGCAATCCACTCCCACAACTTCAATTGTTCTTCAAATACAACAGGCTCCGCATCCAATACATTCAGAACATCCTTTGTCTCGAAGAATTCAGGTTTCTCATCGTGCAATCTTTTTACCACTCCCGCATACTTCTTGCTTTTGCCAAGGTTTACTTCCACCCGGCAGCCCACTTTGACCACCTCCAGTAAATGTTCAGGAACTGACCAGGTGTAATTTTTAGGTAAAGCGGAGGGTATGATGATTTCTGCAAACAAAAAGATGAATTTGGAGGCTCAATTTAGTTGAAAAAAGGATACTACTCCCTGCGCCATGCGGCACCGTACTCAACCAACTTTCTTTCCATCAATGCAAATACTTCTTCTTTCAGTAAGGCAACATCTGAAAGTGTATAACCGGTTACCTGGATTTCATCGAGGTAAACAATCCGGTTACGTCCCGGTGACATTGAAAACAAACTCTCATAGGGCATTCTCCGGTATGCATCGAGAAATAAAACAGGTTTAACCGGCGTTTGTGTTTCAATCGCCACCCTGAAAGCTCCGTCATAGAAATCTTTCAGCGGCTGTGTTGTCATATTAAAAGTGCCTTCAGGAAAAACCAGTACAGAAATACCTTTATTGATGAGTGATTTTAATATCCGTACACTATTGGCCCTGTTAGCAGCGCTGCTGCGGTCAACTGTTACAATGGCATTACGGTAAATGAATCCAAAAACCGGCACTTTACTCATCTCCACTTTTCCCAATGGTCTTATAGGTTGCCGGTAAGCTTTGGGAATGATGGCCGCATCAAGATAAGAAATATGATTACTCACAAAGATGTACGATTTTGATTTGTCATGCGGTGCTTCATAAATTTTCTTATGCCAGATAAAAACAAGAAAAAACCACAGATCAGCCCACAACATACAAAGCCTCATTACCATATTACCACCTTTTATCCTCCCAAAGAAACTGCTGATGATAGCAAAGGGGAAAATGACAAACATAACAGCGATAAAGGTGACGGCAGCATAAATACTATAAAGCCATTTCAGTGGTGTAAGGAGACCCTTCATCAGTTGCGGTTTTTGTATTTATCATCATCACCCGGGCAATCACATTTAAAATCTGTTTCAAGATCAATTACCGTTACTACCACGGTTTTGTCATTGCATTGGGCAAAAACTATACGTACCCGCTGGTCATCCTTTGTAACACCTTCCACTGCATAACGGGGGCATCTTGCATTCTGCAAATCGCTTTTATTGTAATTGATCTTTCCATCCTGCATGATCTCTTCCACTTCTGCCTGTGAAATTTTCCTGCATTGCATCCGGCATTTTGCATGGTTACTGTAATCGAGATAAGAAGTTCGCCGGTCAAAGCCTTTATCCCTGTCAGTAGGATTACTGGCCGGGTCTTTTGGCTTGTCATTTTCTGTCACCTTCGGCTTTGGAGCCGGTTCATTGCTGTTATTGCATTGCCTGATGAGTATAATGGCTATTACCATCAATGCCATCAAAACATAAGGAAGCCATTTTCTGTTCACTATCAAATATTTGGATAAAAATACAGAATGCAGAGCAGAGCAAACTGATTCGTCAACTTTAAACTTTAAACCTTAAACATTAAAACATATTTTTGCAGGCTCTATGGCAGAATCAAGAACAGTGGCATTTCATACTCTCGGATGCAAGCTCAATTTCTCCGAAACATCTTCCCTTTCCCGCATGCTGGAGCAGGAAGGATTTGAGAAAAAAGAGTTTGATGAAAAGGCAGACGTATATGTCATCAATACCTGTTCGGTGACTGATAATGCCGACAAAGAATGCCGGCAACTGGTCCGCCGGATACAACGAAAAGCGCCGGAAAGTTTTGTGGTTATCACTGGTTGTTATGCCCAGTTGAAACCCAAAGAGATTTCTGCTATACCCGGAGTGCACTTAGTACTTGGCGCTGCAGAAAAATTCAATATCGCCCGGCATATCCGTGAACTGGCCAAAGGTGACTCAGCAAAAATCTGCAGTTGTGATATTGAAGAAGTATCCGGCTTCCATTCTTCCTGGTCTGTGAATGACCGGACAAGGACATTTTTGAAAGTACAGGATGGCTGTGATTATACCTGTTCCTTTTGCACTATTCCGATGGCAAGAGGAAAAAGCAGAAGTGACAGCATTAGTAATGTGGTTAAAAATGCGGAGCAGTTAGCCACCAGCGGGGTAAAGGAAATTGTGCTGACTGGTGTGAATTTGGGTGATTTTGGCAAAGGGCCTGATGGAGCCGGTGCATCGGTAAGTATAACCGGCAGAGAAGAAAATTTTTTTGAACTGGTAAAAGAGCTTGATCAAGTAAAAGGTATACAGCGTTACCGCATCTCCTCCATAGAACCAAATCTGTTAACCAATGAGATCATTGAATTTGTAGCCAACAGCGATAAGTTCATGCCGCATTTTCATATACCATTGCAAAGCGGAAGTAATAAGACCCTGGGAGCCATGCGCCGCCGGTATAAAAGAGAATTGTATGCCGAGAGAGTAGCGCTGATAAAAACACTAATGCCACATTGTGCCATTGGAGTGGATGTGATCGTTGGTTTTCCGGGAGAAACAGAAGAAGATTTCAAGGAAACATTTGGATTTTTACATTCGCTGGATGTCTCGTACCTCCATGTGTTTACGTATTCAGAAAGAGATAATACTCATGCATTAAGTATAAAACCAGTCGTACCCATACATATCCGGAATGAAAGGAATAAAATTCTGCGCAATCTTTCTTATATGAAAATGCAGTACTTTACTGAGCAGCATGCAGGGCAAACCCGCAAAGTATTATTTGAGGGGCATGATAAGACAGGTATGATGGAAGGATACACCGATAATTACATCCGCATCACCACTCCATTCAGGCAGGAATGGGTGAATGAAATAGTGGAATGGAGAATTTAAGCAAAGCTCTTATTTTTACACCTATGGAACGTTAGCTCAGTTGGTTCAGAGCACTACTTTGACAGAGTAGGGGTCACTGGTTCGAGCCCAGTACGTTCCACACTTTTGCACTTAATAACTTTCTTTTTCTGCCCCGTGCAACTTTCCTACATTTAAATTGTCATTAATACAGATGCAGAAGTACCAGGTTACCATACGCTTTGAAATGAGTGATGAATTCATGGACCTGGTGCCACCCCACCGGACATATATCAACTTCCTGATCAATAAAGGAACCATTGACCATTATGCTGTCAGTATGGAGACTCAACGCTCCTGGATAACACTGAATGCAGAAGATAAAAATGAAGTGGAAACCTTATTGCAAAAATCTCCCCTCTTCAAATTCTGGACTTTTGAAATCGATGAATTGTTCGTACTTGATGGCCAGCATTACCGGCTGCCGGAAGTAAATCCCAACTAAATTATTTTTTAGCTGCCCATTTAGGTTTATGCTTCATGACTTTCTTGTAAACCGGACAGCCGGCAGTATGTGCACCAGGCAGGTAACCGGTACTCATCAAAAATTCATTTACAATTTCTCCGCCGGTGAAGCGAAAAGTTATTTTAAATAATTTCACCCACTCTTCTTTGGTTTTGGGATGATGTTTATCAAGCCATTTTTTGAATGATCCTTCTTCCTTTTGTATAAGTTTTATGGCTTTTGCATTATGCACAGCCGCTTCAATCTTCAGCCGGTTTCGTATGATGCCGGCATCCTGCATCAGCTTTTCTTTCTTCTTATCCGTATAACGGGCTACTTTATCAATGCTAAAATCATCAAAGGCTTTAAAGAAATTATCTTTCTTTTTCAGGATCGTCTCCCAACTCAGACCAGCCTGGTTAATTTCAAGTATTAACCTGGCGAAAAGCAGGTTATCATCCTCAATAGGAAACCCATACTCATTATCATGATAATGCCTGTGAACAGTATCCTTTCCGGCCTTTTGTACAAAATCGCAGTAAGTAGTTGCCATACAATCAATTTGCCCTGAAAATAGGTAAAAAATATTTTGTCTGAAAAGCGCTACACCCCTATCTTTGCCGTCCGCAAAAAGGGAGTTTAGCTCAGCTGGTTCAGAGCATCTGCCTTACAAGCAGAGGGTCGGCGGTTCGATCCCGTCAACTCCCACAAAAGCCCGGTTTTCCGGGCTTTTTTTATTGGCTTTGCGGAGGTTCCCACAACTCAATTTTGTTTCCTTCCGGGTCCAGTATCCAGCCAAATTTCCCATATTCTTCATCCATCGGTTCTCCAACACTTGTTACCCCTTCCTCTTTTAATACAGCAAGCAATGCGAAAAGGTCTTTTACAATAAAATTGATCATTACTGATTTATCACTTGGTGCAAAATAGTCAGCATCTTTTTTGAAAAAAGAGAACACATTGTATCCTTCCTTTTTTGAACCGTCTTTATTGGAGAAGGGCCAGACTGTATAAGTACTTCCCCCAAAGGATATACCCAGATGTTTTTCATACCAGTGTGCCAGTTCTTTCGGATTGTTGGCTTTTATGAACGGGCCGCCCAGCCCGATTACTCTTTCCATATTCTTGATTTGAATTAAAATTACAAAAACTTACTACAGGCAGGCTATTATTAATATCCCGCAATAATTTTTACTTTTGCACCGATGCTGAATACAAAGAATGATATACAAACTGACAGCCAGCAAGAAACAGATGTGCTGACCATGACAGAAGATCCCTGTCACCTGGTTGTCTGGAATGATGAGGTCAATACGTTTGAATGGGTGATCGAGACATTGATGCATGTTTGCGGACACTCACATGAGCAGGCTGAACAATGCTCTTATATTATACACTTCAGGGGAAAGTATGCTGTAAAAAACGGAACATACGATGACCTGAAACCACAATGTGATGCTATCACCGAAAGAGGGATCAATGCTACTATTGAAGTGATTGCCGGTTAATTTCCCATCAACAATTCATGGCCATTTTTGCACTTGATAAAGAACTTGTTTTTCCGCCAGTTCATTTATCAGAACCTGATGGTCTGCTGGCTATGGGCGGTGATCTAACAACCGAAAGACTACTGCTCGCTTACCAAAGCGGCATTTTCCCCTGGTATGAAGGGGAACATATTCTATGGTGGAGTCCCGATCCCCGGTTTGTCTTATTTCCTGGTGAATTGAAAGTGAGTAAGAATATAAAGCCCTTACTGAAGCGAAACGAGTTTGATTTTACAGTCAACAAAGCTTTTAAACAAGTCATCCATAATTGTAAAGAAACAAAAAGACCCGGCCAGGAAGGAACCTGGATAACGGATGAAGTGGAAAAAGCCTATTGTAGCATGCATGAATTGGGCTTTGCTCACAGTGCCGAAGTCTGGAAAGATGATGAATTAGTGGGAGGACTATATGGCATCCGGTTAGGAAAAGTTTTTTTTGGTGAAAGTATGTTTAGCAA
>CAZTKV010000133.1:0-7098 GCA_964614285.1 uncultured Chitinophaga sp.
CAGCTCCTGCGCAAAAAAAGCCATTACCGGCCAACTGCCCCGACCTGAAACAAAAACTACTACTGATCAAACAGTCTTTTACGAACCTGCAACAATTCAAAAAAGAACTGCTGCCCGGCAGTACGTATAAATATGCCACCAGCCTTACTATCTGCGGCGTAATGGGTGAAATGGAGGTATATGACGGAGGTGCTGAAATAATATTTAAGTTCTCAGATGATAAGTTCACAGATGAAGATGGAAAACTGACGGCTGCCTTTGTAGCTAACTTCCGCAAAACCGTGAAAGCTGTCTTCGGCAGCACTTATGAGGAAACATATGATAAAGATGTTGATGAAATGTGGGGTGAAAGTGAATATTACGAGTACAAACAATACACTGCATCATACCCCTATATACGGATCGATTACCCTTTTGCAGATGATTTTATCTGGATAAGATTTGAGTACGACAAATGAGTTCCTATCCTTTCTGCAAGATCATCTGACTTTTTAGTCCCTCGTTACAAACGATGGACAACCATTCAACTTTTATTTATTATTGGGCTGCGGCAAGTGAACAAACTACAAGTAACAGGGGTTAACCTCCCGCCTGGGACGGGACTATTATGGACAAAAAAGAGAATTACTAATGGCAAAAATTAATTAATTTTACCCAATGACTTATATAGTAAACCCAAAAAATAAGAAAGAAGAAAAGGTATTGGAAACAATACTTAAAGGTCTCTCTATAGGTTTTTATACAGAAGAAAAAGAAGATGCCGCTATATTAAAAGCGATGGAAAAAGGCAGGAAAACAAAACTCCTCACTCCGGCAGAAAAGAAGGCCTTTCTTGGTAAATTAAAATCAGGGAAATGAATATTGAAATCCGCAAATCTTTTACTAAAGATGCGGACAAATTACCTGCAGCCTTTAAACGCCACCTGGCTGTTATTGTCAATGAAATAGAAAAAGCCAGCCAACCTTCCCAGTTAGATAATTGCAAAAAATTAACGGTTATAAAATCGCTTACCGGATAAGAATGAGACAATATTGTATTGGTTTTTATTATGAAAACAAAACTGCAGAGTTAGTACGAATTTTGCACCGCAAAGAAATCTATCGCTATTTTCCGTGATAAGTTTGATTGGACTTCTTCTTCCCTGCCGAGTCTTCCAACTTAATAGTTTCATAGCCGTGTCTTACAGCCCGGTCTTGTGTGCAGAATGGACCTGTCTTTGTCGGCTGGCAGACCCGGCGTTAATTTGTAATGCAACTCCGTAATACGGCGAGTGCCACAAAGCCACCTACAATGCCATCTGACACTTGCCTGGGAAAAAGAATGAATTATTTTTAGTCCCTCGTTACAAACGATGGACAACCATTCAACTTTTATTTATTATCGGGCTGTATTATGTGAACAAACTACGGGTAACGGCATAAAATAAATAACTTTATGTCAATATGAAACCACAATACTTTTTTTATCTCATTACACTGCTTGCCCTGTCATCTATCGGATATGGACAGCAGGATACCGACACGCTGCAGAACAAAAGCCTTTTATATGATTTAAAAAATGATACACTTTTTGATCGCCATGGCGGAAAGATATTTGTTGGTCAGACACTCACTCTCGGGAAAGACGCCACAGGTAATGGAAAATATCGTTCTATAATTTCAAAATGGGCGGCTATTGTTCCTACTATCTGGGGACCAGACAGCAGGTATGAGAATGAAATAGAAAATCATGTTGACAATAAAAAAGGAAAGGTTTCGCTGCTGGAATTAAAACCCGGGGTATCACTTACAGTAAAAAAAATTGTCCTGACAGGAAACCGGAAATATACCCGCTATTATATGGTACTGCTTTCTACAGCTACTAATGAATACAGGGCAGATATTGCATTAGCGCTGCGACTCAGGGAATTGCTGGTGCAGTAACATAATTATACAGTAGTTCCTTCCGCCCTGGCAGGTGTTCCAAAAAATAAAGATATAAATCAGGATGCCGCAAAGCCAAGACATCTCTATTTATCGAGATCATTTGCCTGCCATGGAGTATTGCGGGGACACCTGCCCGGGAAAAAGAATATATCCGCTGTATGCCTTCGCGGGTCTGAAATGCTGCATTTTGCCATAACCGGCAATTGGCGTAGATTTAGTAAGATATATCGCTGATTACGTAATATTTCATCACCTCAAATATTATTGTATGAAGATGCTGCCACTTCTTTTCACCTTTATACTTTCGCTTTTCAACTACTTCAGTTCATTTGCCCAGGAGAACGGCTCTTTTACTTTTCAAATACTGGATTATAAAGGATCGCCGATACAAAGAGCCAAACTGATAGTGCTGAACGGTGAAGAGCATTTCGCCGGCCCCGAAGGCATGATCACTTATTTTGGCGAAGTGGATTATGTTAAAAAAAACGGGGTGATGGTAAAAACAAGGGTGATGCCACTTTATATTACTGTAAAAGCACCGAATTATAAAGACAGGAGAATTGACCTGACCCAATATGCCATCGGGGCTTTTATTGTTGTGAAGCTGGACAGGCTGGATAAAATGAGTACCGATTATAAATCCATCAGTGTATATGTAAAGGACAGGAACGGAAAACCAATAAACCGTGCTTCTGTAATGGTAAACCCGGGTAAAGCTACCAGCACCGATGCAAGCGGATACGCAGAGGCCTTGCATACTATTTTGCTATCCGGCGAGTATGTGATGATAGAAGTATATAAAGAAGGGTATAAGATACAGCGGCAGTATATACCCAGTGGTGATGCACCAAGAATGGAGAACGGAAAGCAGATACCGCCCGCCACAGCTTATTTCACTATGGAAAAAGGTGATAATGATGCCACTATATTTCACATAAATGTGGAAGTGCTGGATTTCGAAACGGATGAACCGGTTCCCGGTGCTTCTGTTCAACTGGAAGTATCTGATGGAGCAATAATGAAAGGCACTACCAACACACAGGGAGAATACCGCTTCTCCGATGTGGAATACAGTTTTAAAGGAACTACATCAAAAGTTATCATAAAGAAAACAGGGTATGAAGAAAAATGGAGTGATATCACTGCTGACCTGATGACAGGTAAGGATAATCCCGAGAGGCAATTTCTCGTATATATTAAAAAACAAAGCGGCGCAGCTAACTGGGCGGGCACCTATGAAGGTAACACTTCATGGGGCGTTTTACGGATCGTAATTAGCGGTTTGGGTAACGGTATTTCAGCCACCACGGCACATATCAAGACAAGCGGCTACACAGATAAGGGGCAATGGTTTGATTGTAAAGTGGAAGGAAACAAATTAAAATGTAAGTGGACAGAAAAATTTGAAGATGGTGATAAGTCAGCCAGCCGCAACGGCACAGTTGAAGTAACCCTGCAGGGTAATGTACTTAGCGGCACTTCGTTTGAAAACGAACCTTCATTCTCCTGGAAACCCAATATAAGTCCTTATCAGAGCGGAATGAGGGCGGGAGCCGCATGGCCACTTACTATTACAAAAAAATAACCTGTTGATGGTTACCTGAAAATTGGGCAGGTTTCTTCTTTCTTCTTCGCAGCATGGCGAGTGCCATAGTTCCAGCAGACAAAGCCATCTGCTACCCCATGGGAGCCAAAAATAATTTACTTTAGATATAGTCCTCTACCCTGAAATTTGTGTTGAACAAATTAATTTAAAGGATGTGTATTGAATGGCAGAGCAATACAAAAGAACCTTGAATCATGATAAAGAATTGTACGATAGTAGCCTTGTTCTTCTTATTTATGATCTCATGCAGATCAGATCCAACTGCCAGTACCACATCAGACAAGTCGGACAGCATAGTAAGCCTTCCTGATGACAAATCAACGAATACAGATTGGATAACGGGACCCGAGCCGGAAAACATCTATCAATACAATATAGCTGTATCAACATCCGAAAATCTATATACTACCGGGGGAAACAATGCAGGCACTTTTGAAGCCTTCAATTTCGCTACTAAAGAATGGACAGCATTACAAAATTTGCCGGTCCCCAGGGTCTTTACAGGCGGGGCTATTCTTGAAAACTCAATTTTTATTACAGGGGGTATTGATTATTTTAGTCAAACTTCATCACTTGTCAATAAATACAACATAACTGAAAAAAAATGGACCAGTTGCCGGAATTTAAAAGTACCCGTCAACAGGCATGCAGCAGTTGCCTGTAATGGAAAAATTTATGTTATCGGAGGGCTTAGTGATCGTATGATTAATTTAAACAGTGTCGAAGAATATGATCCTGACACCGATACCTGGACCAGTAAAGCAAGTATGACAACAGCAAGACACGGGCATGCGGCTGTTGTATACGACAATAAAATTTATGTTATTGGTGGTTACGTAAATAACAGTCCAACTGGTATTACAGAGGAATATGATCCCAGCACCGATACATGGAAGACAAAATCACCCATGCCTACTGCAAGAGGCTTCTTCGGACTCGTGGCCATTGACAGCTTTTTATATGCAATAGCCGGCCGGATAGGGCAAACAAAAGGGCCAATTGAAAAATACGATTGCAAGAATGACCAATGGACAGAAATTGAACCACTCCCGGCCCTCAGGAACCGTTTTGGCATTGCAACTCATGATAACAAAATATACATTATTGGCGGTGAAGAAGGCAAGAAAAGCCTGCTGATAGGAAACATAAAAAAATAAACCCCCTGCTTTGGTTTATTGATTAAAGAATACTTTGTAACACCAAAATGATATTTTCGAAACTAAAGGTGAGTTAAGAACACCCTTACGCATATTTCCTGCCATTGATAATCGCATACTACCAGTCATCGGAAACAGGCAGCTGTTCCATTGGTGAATACTGTAAATTAACATTCAACTATTTTAAAATAACCGGGTATGAACAATAATCATCTTCAACGCCGCCGCTTTGTCAAAAGTGCTGCCTTTGGTTTGATTGGCATCACAACATTTGGTACAGTCACCGCAGGCGAAAACAAAAAAAATATATGGACACCCGGCAATGAAGAGCCGTTGTTTTATCGTTACCCCAGCATGAATGATACGATGGCCAGCAGTATCGTTGGCGCCTCGCATGGAAATTTTGATAAAGTGAAAGAACTCGTAACCAAACGTCCTGAACTCGCCGGTGCGTCGTGGGACTGGGGTTTTGGTGATTGGGAAACGGCATTGGGTGCTGCTTCACATGTAGGCCGTCGTGATATTGCGGAGTTCCTGATCAGCCACGGGGCAAGGCCCGATATTTTCACTTTTACCATGATGGGTATGCTCAGGAGTGTGCAGGAGATCATTGAAACGGTTCCGGGTATTCAATCGCATACAGGACCACATGGTATCACGCTGCTGCAACATGCAAAGAACCGGCTTGAGGATAAAACTATTACTGAAACAGACAAGGCCAATGTAAATAAAGTAATTGCCTACCTGGAAGGGTTGGGAGATGCAGATGTGAAGCCTAAGAATCTTGCAGTGAGTGAAGAGGAAAAGAAAAAATATTTGGGTGAATACCGTTTTGGGGAAGGTGAAACTGAGGTATTCGTGGTAGACCTTCACCGGCTTGGTTTTTTACAGGTGGGTCGTAAAGGATCGGCTGCACGGAAATTGAATAAAACAGATGATGCTATTTTTTCACCGGCAGGTGCTGCTTCTGTAAAAATCATTTTTAAACTAATAGACGATAAAGCTGTTTCATTCAGCATTCATGAACCTGAGCCGGTTGTAACTGCTGTAAAGATCTGATCTGTTTAGTGCTTTCGTCATGACAGGTGTTTCCCGTCGCTATTAGTCTTAGCAAATACAGCATCACACCGTTGCTGGTGTTGTGTGCAGGTCTGGTTGCCCGGCAAAGGCCATTTCAACAACCACTTAAAGAAAGTTCGTTCGTTCTTCACGGAAAAGAATAACAATCCCTTTACATCTCCCGGCATAGATTTTTCCGTTTTAACGGATAATCTCCCCGCAAATGAACAATACTTATATCCTGCTGCGCAATAACAGCGAGAGTACTCCCCTTAGCCTGGATGACCTGAAACGTATAGGCCTGCTTCCCACCGACCTGCTGTGGGTGGAATGCCAGAGTGTATGCTGGCAACAACCGCAGGAAATTCCGGAGCTAAGACAACTGCTGAACCAGGCCGTTCAGCCAACTCTCACACCTGTCATGGATGAAGCGATGGAAAAATATACTCCACCGGTAAAGAAGGAAACAGCCGTTACCAACGGGAAAAAAGGGGTGTATGTTGAACTGCCATCAAACTACAACTCCGCTACTAAAAAGGAAAAAGACATTGCTGCAGCAAAACAAGAAAATAAGGCATGGCAAAACGAAACAACAACAACCGCTCACATTATTAATATCGCTCATGCCAATAACAGCGGTTTAATCAAAGAAATACAACAGGACACCGGCAGCAAAGAACCAGCGGTGCGGCAACAGCCTCCCAGAGACAAGACCGAAATGCTGGAATCCCTGCTTAAACTACCCGGTAAAAAAATTGCACTTTATGCAGGACTGGTTGTAAGCGGCGCCCTGATGATGCTGATAATAAGAGGTACCGGCGGTAAAGAGACGATGAGACCGCAACCTGTCAGCCAGCAACCAAAAACCGAAATAGCTACCCCTGTGGAAGAGGTAGCCGAAGAACCTGTAGCAGAGATCAGCACCCCGGAAAGTTATGGCCCGCAAAACATTCCCATCGCAGAAACAATAACGGAACGTGATGCAGCACCCGGCATTTCCGCACCTGCCAGGAAAACAACAGCGTCAAAAAATGCAGCTACTGATAAAGAACCTGTACCCGTCACTAACGAACAGCCCGCTAAAAACCTGCCGCCTGTTACCGAAAATAAGGAAGTAAAAAAAGTAACGGCTGAAAATATCGCTTCCAAACTGCAGCTAAAAGCAAACGAATACACCGTAGCGGCATTTGGTGGCATCCGCAATCTTAAGATGACCTTGCAAAATGATTCCCGCTACCTGCTGAATAAAGTATCGGTGGAACTCCGCTACCTGAACCCGGAAGGGAAAGTGGTAAAAACAGAAACAATCGATTTTAATTTTGTACAACCGGGAGCAGAAGCCACTGTAGC
>CAZTKV010000134.1:0-7079 GCA_964614285.1 uncultured Chitinophaga sp.
CAATACACCAGGCCTTCTGTAATAAAAGCACTTGACAATACGATAAGCATTTATAAATCGCTCCGCAGAAAAATTTACCCGGATGCCGTATGCCTTCAGGCTGAAGCAGAAAAGAAAGCTACAGCGTATTTTAAAACCATCAAAGCAAAAAATTAACCGAGATAACTATTTTTTTGAAGGAATATTATTCGTCATAAATACGTTTTAGCTTCAGGTTTGGCATCTCTCCTACTATCAGCGGAAATTTTTCCACGGTTACATTAGCCGGGTCAAGGCCAAACCCTTTTTCTTCAGAAAGGCTGATGTCCTTTAACCAGAAATGAAACCGCATCAGGAGTTTCTCAAAAAAAGGCAGTTCACCATCCTGGCTGATATATTTTTCCATTACCACAAACTGGAAGTCGCCTACAGTATTACTGCTGGCGAGGCTTTCGTACCGGCTTATCACATTCACTTCTTTGTTCTTCACAAGGTCTTCTACGGCTTTCCGAAACATTAAATTGATACGGGGCTGTATCCTGAACCCAAGTTTGAAATCAATCCGGATGATCTCATTGGGAATGATATGCTCTACTTTATACTCGCAGTTATATGGATTGTCAACCGTATCCACATGAACAAACCAGTAGATGTCTGCCCGCTTGGGCTTTTTGTTCAAAATGGAATAAATGATCTTGTGTTCAATTTCATTGGGGTTATCGGCACTTGTCAGGTATACAAGATGAGTAGCATACTTGGCCACAGACCTGTCATTGCTGAGCTCCTGTATCTTAGACAAATAATGTTCCAGCCGTACAAATTCTACATACCGGTTCTTGATCCTTCTTGCTTTGAACCAGATATACATGACCAGGAATAATAAACCTCCTACTATCAGTGCTACATAACCTCCATGCGGAAATTTTTGAATATTGGCCAGCAGGAAACTTGTTTCTATCAGCAGGAAAACAACCAGGTATAGGTAGATCCATACCGATTTTGTTCTTTTCAATACCAGGTAGTTGGAGAAGAGTATTGAAGTGGAGATCATGCAAAGGGTGATAGCCAGCCCATATGCAGCTTCCATGTTGGTTGCTTTCTGAAAGTATAATACAATTCCGGTACAACCCAGAAACAACAACAGGTTTACAGAAGGGATATATAACTGCCCCCTTGTCTCTGTAGGATAATTTATTTTCAGTTTAGGCCACAGGTTCAGTCGCATGGCCTCACTTACCAGGGTAAAGGAGCCGGAGATAAGTGCTTGGCTGGCGATGATTGCTGCAGCTGTTGCAATGGCAATGCCAAAGTATAAAAACCAGCCGGGCATAACACCATAAAACGGGTTGAACCCTGCATTGATCATATCCGCTGTTATGGTCTTTCCTTCAAAGTGACTGAGCAGCCACCCGCCTTGTCCCAGGTAGTTGATGATTAAACAGGTCTTTACAAAAATCCAGGAGTTCCGGATATTCCATTTTCCGCAATGGCCCAGGTCAGAATAAAGCGCCTCAGCACCAGTAGTACAAAGGAACACTGCTCCCAGTATATAAAAACCCTGCGGGTATTCGATCAGCAGCCTGATACCATAAATTGGATTGAATGATTTCAGGATGCTCAGGTCATCTGCCAAGTGGATAAAGCCAAGAACAGCCAGCATCAGAAACCAAACTGCCATCACCGGTCCAAAAAATTTACCAATGAATGCCGTGCCAAATTGCTGGATGAAAAACAACAGTGTCAGGATACCTATGACGATGTAAATAATCGTTGTTTGCGATATGGTAGAAAGAAAAGGCACCTGCTTCAATCCTTCAATAGCAGAGGTAACAGAAATAGGTGGTGTAATCATTCCGTCAGCCAGCAATGCAGCGCCGCCAACCATAGCGGGTACCACAAGCCATTTTTTCCGTCGCCTCACCAGCGCAAAAAGAGAAAAAATACCACCCTCTCCCTTGTTATCAGCATTAAGGGTGAGGATAACGTATTTAACAGTGGTTTGGAGTGTAAGCGTCCAGATCACAAGTGATAAAGCGCCGGTAACCAGTTCTCTTGTTATTGTTTTACCATTGGTGATGGCATTTAAAACATACAATGGAGAAGTACCAATATCACCATAGATAATGCCCAGTGCAATGAGCAGGCCGGCTACGGATATTTTATGCTGTGATGACATCGGGTGGGTAAATTGTAATTGACAAAAGTAGAACAGCAAAAAATCAAAAAGGAGCATTGACAAAATCTTTATAAAATCTTTACACCCGTCATTATTCATTTTACATCCCACTTATACCTCCGGGATTACCTTTGTGTTCTATTCGTTATTACATGTTACAGCGTTTAACAAAAGTCAGCATGCCAGCACAGTTTTTTATCAGTATTGCCCTTGTAATACTGGCGGCAGCAGGTTGCTTCCTGGTTTCTGCATATGTGGATTACAAAGTAGTAGCTTTTATTCTGCTGCTTACCGTTTCGCTGGTGGCTATTGTATTTGATATTGTGCCGGTACTGGTGGCTGCCACCCTCAGCGCATTGATCTGGAATTTCTTTTTTATAAACCCCAGGTTTACTTTTCATATCGGCTCTGCAGAAGATGGTTTGTTGTTCCTTATGTATTTTGTTATCGCACTCATTAATGCAGTACTTACCAACCGCCTCCGCCGTATTGAGAAACAGGTTCGGGAAAAAGAAGAAAAAGAAAAAACAGTGAAGCTGTACAACACATTGCTTAATTCTTTATCCCATGAATTGAAAACACCGATTGCAGCTATCGTAGGCGCCACAGACAACCTCCTGGCCGGTTCATCCAAATTATCAGAAGAAAATAAAAAGGAGTTGGTCGAAGGTATTTCTGTGGCCTCTTTGCGGCTGAACCAGCAAGTAGAAAACCTGCTCAGCATGTCAAGGCTTGAATCCGGCTTTATACAACCTAAGAAAGACTGGACCGATATGAACGAGCTGGTGTACGATGTCGTTCACCGGCTGGAACAACAATTAAAAGACCACAATCTCAACATCAGTATTGAAGACAACCTGCCATTTTACAAGCTGGATTATGGATTGATAGAACAGGTTTTGTATAACCTCTTATACAACGCCGCTGTTTATACCCCTGAATTCTCTGATATACTGGTACAAGTAAAAAATAATACCGATAAGACTTATATCCTGGATACGGGTAATAAGGCTCCCAGCAGCGTAAAAACAGAAACCAACAGCCTTGTGATTATTGTAGAAGACCGTGGCCCGGGCTTCCCGTCGGAAGAGATCAGCAAAGTGTTCGATAAGTTCTATCGCCTGAGCAATGCAAGGACAGGGGGCACCGGACTGGGCCTTTCAATCGTAAAAGGTTTTGTGGAGGCTCACAATGGAACAGTTATTCTGGAGAATGTGCCGCACGGTGCCCGGTTCACTATAGAGATACCAGCCGAAACTTCTTACATCAATAATTTAAAAAATGAATAACGCAGCCATACTGGTAATAGACGATGAAGTGCAGATCCGCAGGCTGCTGGAGATAACTCTCGAAAGCAACAGCTTTAATGTGGAATCTGCCGAAACAGCCAAAGACGGATTACGTATTGCTGCCAATCATCCGCCTGACCTGGTTATACTTGACCTGGGTCTGCCGGATGAGGATGGTCACAGCGTATTAAAGAAACTGCGGGAATGGTATACCAAACCGGTTATTATCCTCTCTGTACAAAGTAGCGAAGAAGATATTGTAAAAGCGTTGGACAACGGTGCTAACGATTACCTGGTAAAACCTTTTAGAACCGGAGAGTTACTGGCCCGTATCCGCTCCGCCCTTCGCGGAATGGTGTCTGAAGAAAATGATCCGGTGGTGGATGCCGGTGACCTGCAAATCGATCTGGCAGCAAGAACAGTAAAGAAAAAAAATGAAACAATAAAGCTTACTGCCACTGAGTACAAATTACTCAGCCTGTTGGCACAGCATGAAGGAAAAGTGTTGACCCACCAGTACCTGCTGCGGGAAGTATGGGGGCCGGGCTATATTAGCCAGTCACAATATCTAAGAGTATTTATAGCACAACTAAGAAAGAAAATAGAAACAGATGCCAACCGTCCAGAACATATCATCACCGAATCAGGTGTAGGCTACCGGTTCATCGCAAAGGAATAAGCACTGATACATAAAATCATTATCATGAAATCGAATAACATTCATTCGAACAGGATCACTATTGCCTCTTTGCTTGTAGCACTGGGAATCATTTACGGCGATATCGGCACCAGTCCGCTCTATGTATTAAAAGCCATCGTTGGCGAAAAACAGATTGACGAAGTACTGGTGCTCGGTGGAGTGTCATGTGTGTTTTGGACATTAATGTTGCAAACCACTGTAAAATATATATGGCTTACTTTAAAAGCGGATAATGATGGTGAAGGAGGTATTTTTTCTTTATATGCGCTGGTACGCCGTTATGGAAAAAAGTTGGTTCTACCTGCTATTCTTGGTGCAACTACTTTGCTGGCTGATGGAATAATCACTCCGCCCATCTCCGTCGCATCTGCAGTAGAAGGTTTGGAAGCAGTTATTCCTAATCTTCCTACTGTTCCCATTGTAATTATTATTCTTTCGCTGTTATTTTTCTTTCAGCGTTTCGGCACACAAAAAGTGGGTGGCATATTTGGCCCCGCAATGGTCATCTGGTTTACAATGTTATTTGTTCTCGGCTTCTCCCAGATTCTGCATTATCCGGATATACTAAAATCGCTGAACCCATATTATGCATATGAACTACTGGTCCGGTATCCAGGTGGTTTCTGGTTGCTCGGTGCTGTATTCCTTTGTACTACAGGCGCCGAGGCATTATACTCCGACCTTGGTCACTGCGGCAGAAAAAACATTCGTATCACCTGGGCTTTTGTAAAAATTTGCTTGCTGGTCAATTATCTCGGGCAGGCTGCCTGGATCATGCACCAGGGGCAGCCTTTGCTGCAAGGCCGCAATCCTTTTTTTGAGATTATGCCACATTGGTTTCTAATTGCAGGCATCATCATTGCTACCGCCGCAACTATTATTGCTTCACAGGCACTTATCAGCGGCTCTTATACTTTGATAAGCGAAGCGATGAACCTGAATTTTTGGCCAAGGGTTACTGTTCGTCAACCATCCAATTTGAAAGGACAGATCTATATTCCCAGTGTCAACACCATCCTATGGATCGGTTGTATACTAATGATATTGTACTTCCGCAGCTCCACACACATGGAAGCCGCATATGGCTTTTCTATTACCATTACCATGATGATGACAACTATCCTTCTTAGCTATTATCTTTCATATAAACTCAAATGGAATAAATGGCTGGTAGTTGGCATTCTTATTCTATTCGCCACTGTAGAAACATCGTTTTTTATTGCCAACGTTGCCAAGATAAAAGAGAGGTGGATGTTCCTGTTCTTTGAGCTATTCATATTTATGGTCATGTACATATGGTTCTATGCCAGAAAGATCAACAATCGCTTTACCAAATTTGTAGACTTAGGGAAATATGCGCCTACTATAAAAGAATTGAGTGAGGATGATAATGTTCCTAAATTTTCTACACATCTTATTTATCTGACCAAAGCAAATAACCGTCACCAGGTAGAAGAAAAGATCATCAACTCCATTTTCTCCAAAAAACCCAAACGGGCCGATGTGTACTGGTTCGTCCATATCAACCGTACCGAACATCCTTACACCCTGTCATATGATGTATCAGAACTGCTGGATGATAAAGTAATAAAAGTTACTATCAATGCCGGTTTTCGCATCCAGCCGAAAACAGAATTGTATTTCAAAAAGATCGTACAGGACCTGGTCATAAAAAAGGAACTGAACCTGCATATACGGCCCGATGGCTCCACCAAATACAATGCACAGCCTGATTTTAAATTTATTGTAATTGAGAAATTCTTATCCGTAGAAAACGAATTTGCATTAAAAGATGGTCTGCTGCTTAATTCCTATTTCTTCCTGAAGGGGCTGGGACAAAGTGATGAAAAAGCTTTTGGCCTGGATAAAAGCGATGTGATCGTGGAAGATATTCCGCTGATCTATCACCCGGTACAACAGGTTGAATTAACCAGAGTCAATAACTGAATTAACTTTGAATAATGAAACGAATTCTGTTTTTCTCTCTTATGCACACATATGTTATTGCTGTTACTGCCCAGGATAGTACAAATAATAATACTCTTTCCTTATCCGGATATACAGAGATCTATTATCAGTACGATTTCAATACACCTGAAGATGGCAACCGTCCTGGATTTATTTACAGTCATAACCGGCACAATGAATTCAACCTCAACCTTGGTTATCTCAAAGTGGCTTATGCCACAGAAAAGACAAGGGCCAACCTTGCTTTTGCAGCAGGCTCATACATGAATACCAATTATGCGGCAGAACCAGGGGTTTTAAAGAATATTTTCGAGGCCAATGCCGGTATCAAAATCAGTAAAAAGAAAAATATATGGCTTGACGCAGGAATTATGCCTTCACATATTGGTTTTGAAAGTGCACTAAGTAAAGATTGCTGGACACTGACAAGAAGTATACTGGCTGACAACTCTCCCTACTTCGAAGCCGGGGCAAAAATTACTTATACGACCAACAATACTAAATGGCTATTCAGCGGTATGATACTGAACGGCTGGCAACGTATTACAAGACTAGACGGCAATTCACAAATGAGCTGGGGTACGCAGGTACAGTTTAAACCATCTGATAAAATGCTGTTGAACTATAGCTCATTTATAGGCACAGATAAACCAGACAGTGCGAGGCTATCAAGGCACTTCCACAACCTGTATGGCATTTTCAACTTAAGCAATAAGGTTAGCATAACACTCGGCTTTGATATAGGAACAGAAGAAAAAAAACAGGGTGTAAGCAATAATATATGGTACGCCTCTGCAGCTATACTGAAATATTCATTCACAAAAAAATTGGCTATCGCCGGAAGAGCAGAATACTACCATGATAAAAATGGGGTTATTATTAATACCGGTACAACAAATGGTTTTCAGACAACCGGCTACTCTGTCAATATTGACCATGCTGCTTTTAAAAATGTATTACTGCGGGT
>CAZTKV010000135.1:0-2086 GCA_964614285.1 uncultured Chitinophaga sp.
GATTTTTCAAAGTAAATACCGATGCATTCAATGCCACGGTGCTGCAGTGGTTTTAATACAACTTCTGTCATCAGGTAAGGTTTACCTGATGAATGTACTAAATCTTATAATACGCTGCTTATCCTTCCAGGTGAATACTGAATACGATCATCCTCGATTGTATCTTATCAAATACATTGGAGAAGCGGAGGTTCTCATCCCTTGCATGGATATTACGGATGCCGTTGCTGATCTTTATTTCAGGAGAAAAAATAAAACTGGGAAAAAAGAAATTGAAACCTATACCAAACTCAGGACCGAAATCATATTTCTGGATCTTCACCAGTTCTTCGGCCCGCTTGGCCCTTGCATTACTGGCCATATCAATATCGGCTTTAAAACCCGCCATGGTGTACACCCGGAAATTCCCGATCCTGTCACTCTGAAATTTTAATTGAAAGGGAAATGACATGATCACCGATTCTATTTTTTTTGTCACTTCTGTTTCGCCATCAAAATCCGGGTACTTCAGTTTGTAAAAAATATTCCGTTCAATGAACATTAGTTGCGGGTTGAAACGTACCTGGAAACGATCTGATATACGGCCGGTGGCAGATAAACCCAGGGTGAGTCCGCCGGAGTTGACAGGTTCTGCTACATACACACTGTCATGATCCAGGAAACGGGGATGCAGGCTTGTTTGAAAACGGGCCAGGTTCACGCCTATAGTAATACCAAAATAATAGGGCTTACTGTCATGGTCATACATATTCAGTTCCACTTTTCCGATCTGGGCATTGGTGCCGGCGGGAAACAGGAAAAGACCGGTCAGTAAAACAGGTACAAGAAAAAACTTTATATAGGCTTTCTTCCGGAGTAAATGCAACATATTCCAAAGGTCAGCGGCTGAAACTCTGTGTCGGAGTAGCCTGCTTTTTTTAAAATGTCAGTAAATAAATGGCGATCCGGAAAAGCTTTGGCAGATTCGTTCAAATACTGGTAGGCCTCTTTATTCTGCCTGAACCAGCGGGCCACCTGCGGGGCCACAATGCCCATGTACAGGTTGTAAAAACTTTTTACCGCTCTCCGGCGGGGTTTTGAAAATTCCAGCACAATCAACCGGCCCCCGGGTTTTAATACCCTCCACATTTCAGCAAGGCCTTTTTCCAGGTTTTCAAAGTTCCGTACTCCAAATGCCACCATCACGGCATCAAACGTATTTTCAGCAAAATTTATTGTTTCTGAATCTCCCTTCTGTAAGTGGATTTTGTCCCCAAGTTGTTCTTTTTCAATCTTTTTTCTCCCCAATTCCAGCATACCTTCTGAAATATCTATACCGGTGATCCGGGCCGGTTTCAGGATCTTGTAAGCCATCAGGGCCATGTCTGCCGTACCGGTAGCCACATCCAGTATATGCTGCGGATGGTCTTTTTTCAGCATACGGATAGCTTTTTTTCGCCAGTTGATATCAGTTCGGGCAGACAGGAAACGGTTCATCTGGTCGTACTTACCGGCTATTTTATCAAACATATCGGCCACCTGCTCCTTCTTGCCTTTTTCAGAATCTTTGAAGGGAATGATATTGTCGTGTGGTAAGGGGTTTGACATGGGCTGCAAAGTTAGGGCAAGTTTGCAGTTCGTTGTTTATTGTTTATTCTTTTAAAGTGAGGCAAAGCAGATTGTTTACTGTTAATTTGCAGCTTTCATGGAAGTAATATCAGCCAAATATGTAATCAGCAGCGCTACGCATAAACAATGCCCGCCACCAGATCACCCGGAGTATGCTTTTATCGGGCGGAGCAATGTGGGCAAATCATCGCTGATCAATATGATTACCGGGCAAACAAAACTGGCCAAGACTTCTGCCACACCTGGCAAAACAAAACTGATCAATCATTTTGAAGTAATTTCTTCCGATAAAAAGAAATGGAATATTGCCGACCTGCCCGGTTACGGCTATGCGGCCACGGTATCCCAGAAGGCGAGGAACAACTGGGGCAATATGATCGAATCATACATCCGGAAAAGAGAGAACCTCGTTTGTTTGTTTGTATTGATCGACAGCCGTCATTCACCACAGGCTATTGACCTTGCTTTTATCAACCAG
>CAZTKV010000135.1:2186-7052 GCA_964614285.1 uncultured Chitinophaga sp.
TTTGATATTTAAATAGTAATTTGCGTTGTCCAATATTGTATTTATGAAAGCGATCTTATCCGAAAAGAATATTGTAGTTGTGCTGTTTGTCATCGTTCTTGTCACTTTTGTGCTTGCACAGGAAGACAGTAAGCAACTGGAGAAATTGTATTCTTCAGGAAGCAATCCCGGGAAAGGGACTCAGCAACTGGTGCATCATTTTACTGCTAAGCCAGTTGCCATACCAGCGCAAAACTGATTCTACTCTTTTATTTCTTCTGCTAATACCAGTCCAGTATGCATAGAATAGTTTTTATCATCTTTATTTTTTTGTCTTTGCAGGTAGCAGCCCAATCAGCTGAGAAAGGGGAGAAGGTAAAAAGAGGCCTGAGGGAAAGGATGCTTTCTTCTGATTCTACATTAAAAAAGATCAAGGCTTTTAAGGACAGTGTGGAGAAAATTCATCTTTCAAATACCGGTGTGGACAGGATACAGGAGAATATCAACCGGAACATTAATTATGTGGTGGAGCTGCAAAAGGAGCAGCAACAAAAAAAGAGAACTTCTGCTATTATTAATATTGCTATTGGTACGGTATTGTTTGCTGTACTGATTGTAGGACTGCAAAGAAGGAGAAAAAAGAGGTGACGAAACCGCTTGCAGAGGAAACCTCCGCATTTCACCGGAAGGTGTTTTACATTTAGTTTACTACCTTATTCGCACAGCTGCTGCTGGCAAAAGCTTCCGGTTTGGCTTTGAAAGCAAAGCCCATTCCCAGGATATAGCCCATTGCTTCTTTCAGCGCATCATTACTCTTGAAGTGCGGATTGGTGTTGATGTCTGCATGTACTTCCATATCTACATCATACACGGTAAACAGGTTGCAGAGATCATAAGCAATTTCAATGCTCTTTGCAACTTCTGACAGCATTCTTTCCTTGATGGTAAATTGCTGTCTTGTTTTTTCATTGTGGATGAACATGAAACCGCCATGTCCTTCCCGCAGAAAAACAATAACCGTAGCAAACTCTGTTTCTTTCCCTTTTACCTGTGAGTCGGTACCGATGCAAACTTTCAAACGGTGGCCTTTTTCTGTCTCCCGTTTGATAGCATTTTCTACAGCTTCCAAAATAGGTAGTTCAATCGGGTCGCCATTAAATTTTCTCCAGCGCATATAAAAAGAGGTTTTCCTAAGTTACAGGAAAACCTCTGAATTACAAAAGGGGCACGGATTATCGTTCTGTTACCAGAACCAAAAACTCTTTATTGACGGATTATTTTATCGGTCCATTGCTCAGTGCCTTTCACAAATCGTATCATATACATGCCGCTGCCTGTCATTGCACTGGCAGTAATTGTATTGATACCGTTCGAGAGCTGGCCTTTGGCAATCGTTTTACCGGTGAAATCATAAATGGCATAATCAAAAGTACCCGGGCTGTTTACATTAACCGTACCTGAACTCACCAGGTTGCTGATCAATTGCGGCCTGCTGCCGCCGTTAGTATTACGCAGGGTAATGATATTGGAGTAATACTGGCGGCCGTTATCAAATGTTACACTCAGCCTGTATTGCAGGTTGCCTGTGGTAAATGGTTTATAAGAAAATGCACGGGAATTAACCGGCGCCTGGTTTATTGGTACAAAGCTTCTGCCATCTGCCGATACTTCTACTACCTGTTCAGTTACTGCCTCATCAGCATCAATGATCCAGCTAAGCTGGTGCCTGTCTCCGTTCAATTGCCCCTCCAGGGTCAATTGTCTTAAAGGAAGAGTGCCTCCGGCTGTAAAATTAGCCTGTAAGGCATAGGAGCCGAGACTGGCATAATTCGGCGCATAAATATTACCGCGGCCTTCTATCCGGAGATAATAAGTACCCGGGTTCAGGTTGGTATCTATTACTGAGCTTAGCAATGTTCCGGGGTTATAAATATTCAATTGTGTTTGTGCACTATTGAATAAGGTAACCTGCATATCAAGATTGGAACCAGCATTGCCGGTACCTACATTGTAAGGAACAGCGCCTAATTGAAACCTGCCGAATGAAGGCTGGGTGAAGGCGATTAGATCCTGGTCATTTGATTGCTCAATCACACCATTTATAGTAAACTGGTTGGCAACAAAAGTGGTATTAGTAGCACTGCCAAATGCTCCGGCATGATCATCTGTACGAAAAGAAAAACCATTACTGCCGGTTATTACTGAAAGGTCATTTTGATAACTGGTACAACCAAATGAGTTAGGACCATTATTCCACAATGTAAAATTCTGGTAATAACCTACACCCATGATAGGTGCCCAGCCGATTTCGCCACTGCCTTGCCCGTAATGGTAATCGGATGTCTTAACACAGTTACCATCATACGATGACTGGTGGTAAAGACCCATGGTGTGACCTGATTCATGCGAAGCGGCTTCAGCAATATTCTTGACATTGTTACCAAGCAAACCTGTAAAAACAAAACAGGGACTATCATCACCCCAACTGAATGAAGTAACAAAAGCTACTCCACCGGAAGCTCCATACCACTCGTAAGTAGGAGTAAGGATAACCCGCATCCGCATATTGGCCGGGGCAGCCAGGAATTTTGTAGAATCTGTTGTTATATTGATATTGAAAGGGCGATAGTCCTCAGCAACACGATTAAAAATGGTATTGATCTTTGCATTGTCAAGCGCAGCAGGGGCACACACAATCGGGCCGGCATAGTTCCAACTGGTGCCGCTCACCGTGTGACCATCAAAATCCAGAAACAAGACTGCCGAAGCAGACGGATAGCTGCTGAGGGCCGGTACCTGGGCCTTCAGATTTCCGGCACTGGTCAGCAAGAGTGCCGCAAGTACGGATCGAAAAAAATTTTTCATAACAAGACGGATTTTAGATTTCAAAGGGTCAAAGGGTACAGATATAAAAACGGGTCAGCTATAACTTGTTTTTTTTAGTTTCAATTTATTCGTTTACCAGGTCGTAAAAATTTTTTTTCACCAATACGAGTTTTCCTTCCTGGGTTTGTAATTCATACAGATCACCATGTTTAAAACTAATGATGCGTCCGGTATAAGAAATACTGCCGTCTGCATTGGTGATCTTTGAAACAGTAAGATTCGCTCCGTTAAAGGCAGCCGAACGGACAACTACACTTTGGATGCTGTTGCCATATTTACTGGCAGCAGAAACTACTTCTCCTTCAAACTGGAAATCGGCTGTTTCAGCCAGACGAAAGCTGGAACTGCGGCCCACCGGCGTTGCGATCAGGTCGTTGATCTTTTCAATACTAACAGGAATCTTATCAGGTAAACTGGTGAATAGCCTTGGCTTGTTATAATCCGGTTCATTCACCGGGATCTTTTGATCTTGTGCCAATGAAGCCATGCTGCAAAGCGTAACAATTACGCATAGGATAGTGGTACGAATGTTTTTCATTTAAACTTTTTTAGAGTCAACAGGATATTGTTCGGCAGTCAGGATTTTCTACTGCAGTTTTCAGGGGGACGGTGATACAAGATTTGTGAAAGTTTTAAATAGTTCCAACTTTCAGCAACGATAATTAGCTGAAATAGAGGAGTAGTACCTTGGGTGATTCGTAAAACTTCGAGTGAGGTACTGGTTATCTACGAATCAGTACTGGTTTGTGCTTAACATGACCAGCGTACAAGCATCAATGGTTTTGATGTTATTTTCCTTAGCTAAATCCGCCAGTTCATCATTTTCTGCCCCCGGATTGAAGATGATACGGGCAGGCTTTAATGAAAGTATATATTGATAAAACTCCTGCTGGTGCTGCGGATTGAGGTAGAGGGTTACCGTATCAATATTATCAAACTGTTTCTTTTCTGTTTCTATAGTAACATCCGACACCACGGTATGTTTGCGTCCGATGGCCACAACGGGATGTCCATGATTTCTCAACCGTTGTACAGCCAGGTAACTGTAACGGGAAGGATTGTCTGAAGCGCCAAGAACAAGTGTTTTTTTAGCATTCATGTTGCAAAACTAAGTCTATTCTTCTTTTCACTTTATTTCAGGTGAATCAGTTCCCTGTTTTTTATAGCCGATAATTCACGGAAACTTATAATAAAATACCAGATAGCAAAAACAGGGGATACAAACAGGAGGGCTGCCAGGTAAAAAAGTATCAGTGGTATTTCGGCCAGAAGAAGCAAATAACTAACTGCACCAAGCCCTGCGGTCCATAAAAGTGTAAGTAAGTATCTCTTCCTTCCTACCTGGTGTAACCAGTTTTCTTTTACCAAAAGATGGGCAAGAAAACTAAGAAGCTGCCAGCCGCCCAGGAAATAATAAATGTAGAACAGGGAATGATTATTGCGCCCTGCAAAAAGCCAGGTCAATCCGCCAACTGCTATCAGCAGTTGTATAGCGAGGTCAAAGATTTTTATCTGCTTCATTTTTTTCAGCACTTATTTAAAGATCTTCATCAGTGCGCTGACAAACCAGGTCTCTTCTGCTTTTATCATGGTATCAAGTGTCTTATCTGCCTGCTTTCCCAGTTTTTTGATACTGCTTACGGTATCAACAAAAGTTTTTACATGCTTATCTTTTTTATCTCCTTCTACTGCTTCCAGTTTATCCAGCAATTGCAGCATGGGTTCCAGTTCTCTTTTCTTTCTTTCCTTTACGATCTGTTTTACTACTTTCCAGATATCTTTTTCGGCAGAAAAAAATTCTTTCCGCTCCCCGGGAATAAATATTCTTTCTACCAGGCCCCAGTTGATCAGTTCCCGGATGTTCATATTGGTGTTACCACGACTGATGTTGAGTTCTTCCATGATATCATCCTGTGTCAGGGGGTCGGGGCTTATTAAAAGAAGAGCATGTATCTGCGCCATTGTCCGGTTGATGCCCCAATGGGTTCCAAAAGCACCCCA
>CAZTKV010000136.1:0-7046 GCA_964614285.1 uncultured Chitinophaga sp.
TTAATTGGTTTATTTTTTATAATTAATTAGGGAAACCTTTTTAGAGCAGATTCTTCCTGATTAACCAACTCCCAATTAACTAATTAACTATTTTATTCCAGCACAATTTTCTTTTCTTTTTCCACCCAGTTTTTATCAATGAGGATCTTCACCCATATCCTGTCGTTTGTTACATTCACTGAGTCGATATGGTCATGCAGTACGTCATAATCAATAGGCAATGGCTGACCAAAGGTCATCATGGCTTTTTTACCGGTGTTCATATCTTCCACATAAATATTGCCCCGGTCAGTATTCACCACCAGGTTTTCAGCAATAGAAAATTTCGGATCCAGGCTGTTGATGCCGCTGCTTTTCAAACTAAAGTTGGCGTTTTTATCATAGGGTAGTTTGATCTGAAAACCACGACCGGTTGCGCAATCATTAAAAAGTAGCCAGGCATGTTCATTATCCTTAAAAAAGCAACGGATATAATCTTTATTGATATTGACGGTAGTTCCTAATAAATAGGTAAAACCGGTTTTGCGGTCAGCCGCCATTCCTTTATAGCTCCAGATGATACTGTCAGGCATACAATTTTTGGCAGTAATGAACACGGTTGGTTTTTTCTCATGGTCGCCTGCAAATTTTATGGTGTCGGTCAGGCAGACTGTATCGCAGAATGTTCCTGGTGCTTCGGCAGTCCCGGATTTACATGCAATAAAGGAAAGCATTATTATAAAAGCTGCTACACTGCTCATCAGCGTTTTCATATCCATTGGTTTGATGTATAGCAAAAATAACCATTGGCTTCCGCAGCATGAAAATTCTTTTCGGCGCTCGTCATATAGTCTCAATTATTATCTTCGGGGCTATGAGTAAGATGCAACCCATTAATCTCCGTTCGTTTAAGCAAAAGGCCCGTCACCAGAAAACAAGTATGCGCCGTTTCCTTACCAAGTTGGAAAAAGAAGCACCGGCAGGACTGGATAAGAAAATTGCCACATTAGAAAAAGAAGTATGGCAGGAAACAGATTGCCTTACCTGCGCCAACTGCTGCAAGACCATGACGCCGACTTTCACTGACCGGGATATGAAAAGAATAGCAGCCCACCTGGATATGACAGTAGTTGAGTTTCAAACTAAGTGGTTGAAAAGAGAAAGAGGTGGTGACCGTGACTGGCTGAATAAAACTGAACCCTGCCAGTTTTTAAACCTCAAGGACAATAAGTGTAGTATTTATGAAGTTCGTCCGGCTGATTGTGCCGGCTTCCCGCATTTATCCAAAAAATTCAAAGACTTTGTGCATATCCATAAACAGAATGTGGAGTATTGCCCTGCAACATATCGATTGGTTGAGAAAATGATGGAAAGAGTAGGGTGAGTAGTTGATCTTTAGCTCTACAAGAATACATCTTCGATCAAAAAATATTCTGTTTCACCATTGCCATGCATTGTGATGGAAAGAATATCATACTGTATCCATGGATGACCCGGGTTCAGGAATAAATATTCATCGGCAGCTTTCTGCAGATTCTTGAATTTTTTTTTCGTCACACTGTCTTCCGGGTTGCCATAGGGAGATGCTTTTCTTGCTTTTACTTCTACGAAATGCAGAAATTTTCCTTTGCTGGCTACAATATCCAGTTCATGATAAGAATGCCGCCAGTTACGATGTAAAATGGTATAGCCTTTTGTGGTCAGCCATTTTGCCGCCATTTCTTCTCCTTCTTTTCCCAGTTCATTATGCGAGGCCATGTAGTATCTTTACTCCAAGTTAAATAAAGTTTTATGACTGGCATTTATCCGCTGAAAGGAGTAGTTAAACATTACGACTGGGGAGGTACAACTTTTATTCCTTTTTTATTACAGGAAGACAATAGTGGAAATAAACCTTATGCTGAATACTGGATGGGCACCCATCCGCTTGGTATATCCATCGTGGAAACAGCGACTGATAAAACAGAGCTATTAACAGCATTATGTGGCAACCTGCCATATTTGTTTAAGGCACAGGAAGTGAAAGAAATGTTGTCCATACAGGCACATCCATCCAAGCAAGCAGCAGAAATTGAATTTGCCAGGGAAAATACAGAAGGTATTCCATTGGATGCACCCTACCGTAATTATAAAGATGATAACCATAAACCGGAAATGCTGGTTGCGCTTGATGATTTCTGGTTGCTCCATGGTTTCAAGCCACCGGAAGAACTGGTGTATACGTTACTTAATGTGGTTGAATTAAGAGAACTGTTACCGGTATTCAATCAATCCGGTTATGCTGGCTTATATAAGTATGTAATGGAAATGCCGCAGTCGGAAGTGAACCGGATATTAAAACCACTGGTAGATAACCTGGTAACTATATATAAGGACAAAGAACCCGATAAAAGTGATGAGGATTTCTGGGCTGCCCGTGCTGCTGCAACTTTTACAAAAGACAATAATATTGACAGGGGTATCTTTTCTATCTACCTGTTTAACCTGCTCCACCTGAAAAAAGGAGAAGGCATTTTCCAGGCAGCCGGCGTACCACATGCTTACCTGGAAGGGCATAATGTGGAACTAATGGCCAATTCCGATAATGTGTTGAGAGGCGGATTAACCTCCAAACATATTGATGTAAAAGAATTATTGAAACATGTAAAATGCGAAGCCACTTATCCTGTTATCATCACAGGGGAGCAGATAGATGGCCACGAAAAATTATATAAAACACCGGCGCCTGATTTCAGATTGACAGTATTTGAACCGGAGGCAGGAGAGACTATCTCATTTACTCCTGTATCAACTGAGATATTGCTGTTGACGGAAGGCATGGTTGAACTGACTGATGGTGAACATACAGTGAACATGCAGGAAGGGCATCCTTCTGCAGTAGCTTTCCCGGGAAGGACTATCCAGTTGAAAGCTGGCAGCAAAGCCATTGTTTTCCGGGCTGCTGAAGCAATTCACAATCGTTAATAATTAGACCGGCCAATTGGACCAATTCTGTTATTTTTGCCTCATATTTCAATCTCACTATTATGAAGAGTAACGGAAGGTTAATTGTTTTCACACTTATACTGGCAGCGATGGCAACTGCCTGCAAATATTTCTTTGGACCCGATCTTGACTGGTCCGGGTTTTCACCAGTTATTGCGATTGCCCTGTTTGCAGGTTTTATCATGAAGCAAAAGGATATGTCTTTTATACTGCCCTTACTGGCTTTATTTATCAGCGATGCAGTGATACAGTTTTTATACAACCAGGACCTGTTTCCTTATGCCGGTTTTTATGCCGGACAATGGAAGAATTACCTGTTGTTGTTATCTGCTGCTTTTTTGGGCTGGGCATTAAAAGGCCGCAATTACAGCAGCTTGCTGGCTGGTGGTATTGCCGCACCAACAGTTTATTTCCTGGTGTCCAACTTTTTTGTTTGGCAGGCTGCTACTGAAGCTGTGTATGCAAAAAGTCTCAGCGGACTGATGACTTGTTATGAAGCCGGTCTTCCCTTTTACAGGAATTCATTGATCGCAACATTATTATTCTTACCGGTAATCTTATTGGTGTTTAACTATCTTACAAAAAGGAAAGCAGTTCTTACCCTGGCGTAAGCGTTTATTGAATTAATTGAACCCATCAGTATTTGCTGATGGTTTTTTTTTGGATTGCCAGGTGCTAATTAGCCGTTCCCTCATATCCCTCATCATGCATCAGTTTATGATGATGCCCGTCTGCAGCCTGGGTGGCTAATTCATCACAACGGTTATTGTACGGATTGTCTGCATGCCCTTTTACCCATTTGAATTTGATAACATGCCGGTGCGATAATTCATAAAATTCTCTCCAGAGATCCGGATTTTTTTTACCGCCTTTAAAATTGGTCTTTATCCAGTTCTTCAACCATCCTTCTTCCACTGCTTTTACTACATACTGGCTGTCGGAATAGATGGTCACATGCAGACCTGGTTTTTTTAAGGCTTTCAACCCGGCGATCACAGCCATCAGTTCCATCCGGTTATTGGTAGTGTGATGGTAACCTTGCGATAATTCTTTACGATGATGGCCACTTATGAGTATTACACCATAACCGCCTGGTCCCGGGTTGCCTCTTGATGAGCCATCTGTATAGATCGTTACTGTATTCATTAATTCTGCTGAATGTTGAATGATAAATGTTGAATTAATAGTTTTCTATTCAGCATTCAACATTCATCATAAAATTAAACCTGGAATACTCCGGTCTTTAAGTCATTCATTTCAGGATTATTATTGGCCGCATTAATTCCTTCCGAAATAACCTTTCTCGTATCCACCGGGTCAATGATGGCATCCACCCATAGCCTTGCGGCTGCATAGTAGGGCGAAATTTGTTTATCATACCGGCCTTTTATTTCACTCAGCAGTTTATTTTCCGCTTCCGGTGTTATTTCTTTTCCCTTTGCCTTCAGCGATGCGATTTCTATCTGCAACAATGTTTTCGCTGCAGCATCACCCCCCATTACCGCAATCTTTGCTGTAGGCCATGCATAAATGAAGCGGGGATCATAAGCCTTGCCGCACATGGCATAGTTACCGGCACCGTAGCTGTTACCGGTAATGATGGTGATTTTTGGAACAACGCTGTTGGCTACAGCATTCACCATCTTGGCCCCGTCTTTAATGATGCCTGCATGTTCGCTGCGGCTGCCCACCATAAAGCCCGTTACATCCTGCAAAAACACCAATGGTATTTTTTTCTGGTTACAGTTGAGAATAAATCTCGCTGCTTTATCTGCGCTGTCATTATATATCACACCGCCCATCTGCATCTCACCTTTCTTATTCTTTACGATCAATCGCTGGTTTGCTACAATACCGACGGCCCAGCCATCTATTCGTCCATACCCACACACAATCGTTTTACCATAATCTTCTTTGAACTGTTCAAATTCGCTGTCGTCAACAATCCGTTCAATAATATCCAGCACATCATACGGCTTACCGTCTGATGGAAAGATGCCATACAGTTCTTCTGCATTTTTCTTTGGCTGGATTGCTTTTATGCGGTCAAAACCGGCTTTTGGTTTTTCTCCCAGCATAGAAAACATCTTTTTGATATGATCCATGCATTCCTGCTCAGTCTTGAATTTATAATCTGCAATACCGCTGATCTCTGTATGTGTCACGGCGCCGCCCAACGTTTCATTGTCGATGTCTTCACCGATAGCCGCTTTTACCAGGTAAGGTCCGGCTAAATAAATAGAGCCGTTGCCTTCCACCATCAATGTTTCATCACTCATAATGGGTAAGTAAGCGCCACCTGCCACACAAGGTCCCATCACAGCAGCAATCTGGGTAATGCCCATACCGCTCATGCGGGCATTATTGCGAAAAATGCGGCCAAAATGTTCTTTATCGGGAAATATCTCATCCTGCATGGGAAGAAATACACCGGCACTGTCAACCAAATAAATAACAGGTAAATTATTTTCCATCGCTATCTCCTGCAACCGTAAATTCTTTTTACCTGTAACAGGGAACCAGGCACCGGCCTTCACCGTCTGGTCATTGGCCAGTATCACACAGTGTCTGCCGCTTACATAACCAATACCCGCCACTGTGCCACCCGCGGGGCAACCACCTTGCTCGGCATACATCTCATAACCGGCAAAGGCACCAATTTCAATAAAGGGCTTGTCTTTATCAATTAAGTAATTGATCCTTTCACGGGGGGTGAGTTTGTTTTTCTCCCGTTGTTTTTCGATGGCTTTCTTTCCTCCACCTTCATAGATCTTTTCCAGCCTGCGGCGCATCTCGCCGAGGCTGAGTTTCAGTACATCTTCGTTCTTGTTGAATTCAATGTTCATAGCTGCAATACGTTGAGGAACAAAGATAGGTGAGGAGCGAGGAAACAGGAAGAGGAACCTGCGGGCAGGTAAAATCAAATTTGTAACTTGTCCGTAAGCAGGTGTCTAAAAAGCCATCTCTCAAATAAAAATGCAAAATCTTCGGGTACTTTTTCTTACTACTTTTCTTTTATTATGTACTTGTATTGTTGCACAACCTCAAAGCCAGAACAAACCTGTACGGCTTGCGGTGGTGGGCTTAACGCATACACATGTTCACTGGATACTGGGCGGCACTAAGAATGATAAATTTAGTATCGTAGGTATTGTGGAATCAAACAGGGATCTGGCATTGCGCTATACACAGCAACATGGCTTTTCCATGGACATAGTGTTTTCAACGATGGAAGAAATGATCGCTAAAACAAAGCCGGAAGCCGTTACTGCGTTTGGTACTATTTATGAACATTTAAAAGTGGTAGAAACCTGTGCGCCGCTTGGCATTCATGTAATGGTGGAAAAACCATTGGCAGTAAGTATGAAGCATGCAAAGAGAATGGAAGCACTGGCAAAAAAATACAAGATACATCTGCTTACTAATTACGAAACAAGCTGGTATCCAACTACACACAATGCCCATGTGTGGTTAGCCAATGATAGTATAGGTGATCTTAGCCAGCTTATTATCAGGGATGGTCACCGGGGACCAAAAAAGATTGGCATTAATAAAGAGTTCTTAGACTGGCTGACTGACCCTGTGCAAAATGGCGGCGGTGCTATTACCGATTTTGGTTGTTATGGTGCCAATATCAGCACCTGGTTGCATAAAGGAAAAAAGCCGCATTCGGTTACAGCCGTCACCCAGCAGTTTCAACGGGAGAATAACCCTGCCGTGGATGATGAGTCAACTATCATACTTGCATATGATTCATCAAAAGCAACTATCCAGGCTTCCTGGAACTGGCCTATTGGCCGCAAGGACATGGAATTGTATGGAACAAAGGGTGTGATATATGCCGATAACAGGAATAAAATAAGAATAAGACTGGCGGAGGGGTATGATGGCTTCAGGGAAACGGCCTATTCACTGGAAGAAAGAAAGGCATCTTTTAATGATCCCTTTATATTTTTCGCGGCTGTTATCCGTAATGAGATCGTTTTGGCTCCTTTTGATCTCTCTTCACTCGAGAATAATTTGATTGTCGTGGAAATCCTGGAGGCAGCAAAACTATCGGCCAAAAAAGGGAAGACAATACA
>CAZTKV010000137.1:0-7045 GCA_964614285.1 uncultured Chitinophaga sp.
TGAGCGAATACATGGAAAAATTTACTGTAAGCCGTTTGATCGGTGCTCCTCCCGGTTATGTAGGATATGAAGAAGGGGGACAATTAACAGAGAGGGTACGCCGTAAGCCTTACAGTGTTATCCTGCTTGATGAAATAGAAAAAGCACACCCTGACATTTATAATATCCTCCTGCAGGTATTGGATGATGGTCAACTGACAGACGGATTGGGCAGAAAAGTGGATTTCAAGAATACACTGATCATCATGACATCAAATATCGGGGTCCGCCAGTTGAAAGATTTTGGTGCGGGAGTTGGTTTCGCAACTGCCTCAAGGGTTGAAAATGAAGATGAGGCAAACAAGGCGGTGATTGAAAAGGCCTTAAAGAAAACCTTCTCACCTGAGTTTCTGAACCGTATTGATGATGTGGTGATATTCAATAGCCTGACGAAAGAAAATATCTTCAACATTATTGATATCCTGATGAAAGGAGTAATGAAGAGATTGGCTAACCTTGGATTTAGTCTTGAATTAACAGAAGCTGCAAAAACCTTCCTGGCAGATAAAGGGTACGATTCACAGTTTGGTGCAAGGCCATTGCACAGAGCCATTCAGAAATACCTGGAAGACCCCCTTGCAGAAGAAATATTGAATATGAATGTGAAAGCAGGAGACATACTGATCGCTGATGTGGATGAAGAGAATACAAAACTTTCATTTTCATTTAAGAGCAAAGCAGAAGAAAAGTCAAAGGCATAATTAATTTTTAATAAAGTTATCAAGGAGTACTATTCTACGGTACTCCTTTTTTATTTTTGTTCTTTCAGTGATGGCAAAGAAAATAATCATAACAATAGATGGCTGGTCAAGCTGCGGTAAAAGTACCCTGGCCAAAAGGCTGGCAAAAGAGCTGGGCTATATCTATGTTGACAGCGGTGCCATGTACCGTGCCATTACACTTTATTTTCTGCGAAACAATATTGATATAGAGGATAAAAAAGAAGTAAAACAGGCATTAAAGAGTATCAGCCTTGAATTTGTTTTTAATCCTCACAGTCAGCATAGCGAGATGTACCTGAATGGGGAGAATGTGGAATATGTTATCCGCGACCTGATCATAGCGGAAAAGGTGAGTGATGTGGCCGCTATTAAGGAGGTCAGGGAGTTTGCAGTGGCACAACAGCAAAAAATGGGGGATAAAAAAGGAATTGTAATGGATGGCCGTGATATTGGCACTGTCGTCTTTCCCAAAGCGGAATTAAAAATATTTATGACAGCTGATAATGCAGTGAGGGTGGAAAGGCGGTTTAAAGAGCTTTATCAAAAAAACCCGAATGTGACCATTGAAGAAGTGAAGAATAATCTTGAAATGAGAGATTATATTGATTCTAACAGAGAAGTAAGTCCGCTTAAAAAAGCAAAAGATGCCCTGGAACTGGATAATACCAATCTTACAGAGGAGCAGCAGTTCAAAAAGGCAATGGAATGGGTGAAAGCCAGGAAATCCTGATGTTGGACATCCCACCTTCATCCTCATATTCACTTATGACTTAAATCAATAGCACAAAGCTCTTTGCGCTTTATTTTTATACAAAGAGTCATACTTGAAAACGTCTACTTACAAACTACTTCAGCCGTTTATTGTATTGCACATTATCGTTGTCACCGGTATAATAGGATACATCATAATAGAAGGGTCTTCTCTTTTCGATGCAATTTACATGACGACTATCACCATTACTACGGTTGGATATGGAGAAACAATCCCTCTAAGCATGGCAGGAAGAACCTTTACCATGTTTTTACTGGTAGCCAGCTGGCTTACTTATGCTTTTGTCATTACGAGGATCACCCAGTTTGTTATCAGTGGCGAATTGAATCAATATTTTAAAAATCGGAAACTCATGAAAGATATTTCCAGGTTACATGATCATGTGATCGTTTGTGGATATGGCCGGAATGGCAACCAGGCCGCAAATATTCTTACTGCCCACGGTGTGCCGTTTATTGTTATAGAGAAAGATGAGCACCTGGTGCAGAAAGTTGATGCAGAAGGTACCGGTATTACAAGATTAGTGGGAGATGCAACGGATGATGATGTATTACATGCAGCAGGCATAGAGAGAGCAAGAGCATTAATCACCACGCTGCCGGTAGATGCCCAAAACGTATTCATTGTTCTTTCTGCAAGAGCATTAAACCAACGGCTCAAGATCATAAGCCGTGCTTCAGAGGCTACTTCTGTGGCCAAGCTGAAAAAAGCAGGTGCTGATAATGTTATTATGCCGGATTTCATAGGGGGAACACATATGGCTACTTTGATCTCTAAACCCGATGTGATTGAATTTATCGATTTTCTTTCCGGGGAGCAGGGGCATTCCATTCATATGGAATCTGTCGGCTTTGATGACCTCCCGGCAGAATTAAAAGATAAATCCCTGTGTGATGTAATGGGCTGGAAGAAAACAGGGGTTAATTGTATTGGTATAAAGGATAAAGATGGGAATTTTATGATCAATCCCCCGGAAGAAACCTATATAACACCCGGCATGAGAGTAATTGTACTTGGCACAATCAAACAGATCAAAGAAATGAAAGGGAATCTCTCTTATTAGATACTGCTATGTAAAAAGCCCTTTAATAAAAGGGCTTTTTACATGGAAAAATTTACTCTTACATTTTCTTCCTCACTTCAAGCAGCTCTACTTCAAAAGTCAGCATTGAACCTCCCGGTATTGTCATATAATCAAATGCACCGTAGCCCAGTTTGTAAGGGATATAAAATTTATACTTTGAACCAACACTCATTAATTGCAAGCCTTCTGTCCACCCGGGAATAACGCCACTTAACGCAAATGTAATTGGTTGTCCCCTGTCGTAAGAGTTATCGAACCCTTTGCCATCCAAAAATGTTCCCCTGTAATGGCAGGTTACACTATCAGCAGCAGTGGGTTTTTCACCGGTGCCTTCTTTTATTACTTCATATTGCAAACCGCTGGCAGTTGTTATTACCCCGGGTTTCAATTTGTTTTTTTCAAGGAATTTCTCACCGGCCTCAATGGTTGACTTTGACTTTTCAGCCTGCAACATGGTCATGTAATTATTCATAACCGTATTTGCTGCGGCATCATCGATCAGTGGCTTTTTATTTCCCAGGATATCATTGATAGCACGGGACACAAGAGCAGTATTTAATTTTTTTACACCCTGCTGTTTGTAAAAGTTAGCCACACTTACTCCAACAGCATAACTGGCAGAATCGTTCAGGTTTTTTAAAACCGGCAATGAAGGTTTTGCAACAGGTTTACCCGCCGGTTTAGCCTGTCCCGGTTGTGCATAAATTGCAATAGTGCTGATCAGGGCCAAAAGAAATAGGGTTGATTTTAACATAAAGTGATTAATTAAGTTGGCAAAAATACAGGTTTGCAAGGTGAAATCTGGCACCTTAAATCAATTAATTTCACCGGTAAAAACACATTACAATGGAACTATTCTCTATACCGGTGCAACTGAGATGGTCGGACATGGATCCTAATTTTCATCTTCGTCATTCAGTTTACTATGATTGGGGAGCCATGTGCAGGGTACAGTTTCTTGAAAAGTATGGATTGACCAGTTCAGTGATGCAAAAACTGCAATTCGGCCCTATCATTTTACGGGAAGAATGTGTCTTTCGAAGAGAAATTCACATGAATGACGCTGTTTCGATCAACCTGGAACTGGCGAGTGCCAAAAAAGATTATTCCCGCTGGACGATCAGGCATACTATAATGAAAGACACCGAAACCGTATCAGCGATACTTACTATTGACGGAGCATGGCTGGATACTGCTAAAAGAAAGCTGGCAATGCCTCCATCAGAAGCAGTTCATGTATTTTCAAACATGCCATTGAATGAAAATTTTCAATGGATAGGCTGATCAGCATAATTTTCAAAGAATAATACTTTTTCAGGGAACCTGGCAGCATAACCATGTACCAGGTTGCGGATAAAACTGTTTTCTCTGTAAACAGTAAGATAGCCCTTCAGCACGGCAGGATCTGTTATTTGTATGTCAGCAGGAAGATAACCCATGCCATAGAAAACTCCTTCTAATACCAGGATACAAGATTGATCGTCACCATTTACTCCTTTATCTACGATAGCAAAAGAGGGTTGCTTGCGGAGAGATGCTGTTGCTTTTAGTACTCTTTTGTTATAGTGCTGCGCCGGTTCTTTTTGTTCGCAGGCCCCCTTGCAATGACCTTCATTAAGACCCTCACATTTGCCTGAGTCTTTTTGCAAAAAACAAAGTTTAGGACAAAGCTGATGATCTGTAATCAATTTCCTGATGATAGCATGGCCATCAACGAGATAATGAAAAGTATAAACAGGATTCAGTCTTTTCCTGTTTTTATCAATCGCAAGACGCAGATAACCTTTTTGATCCTCATACATATAAATGCCATATATATCCTCCCATCTCTTTTGCGAGGAATTAAAAACAGGCCATCTTTTTTTTATTTCTGCTGATTCCATAATGCAGGCCATTAGCTCAGTGCCGCAGGTTTGATAGCTGATAGCATGTACATGCTGCATGAAATTCTGTTTCTGCCGGCTTTGAGAATTGTTGCTGAAATGACTGTTCACCCGGTAGCGGATATTATTGGCCTTTCCAACATACACTACTTTACCTTTCTCGTTGTGAAAGAAATAAACTCCCGGAGTGTAAGGTAACTTTTCAAAATGTTCTTTTGGAACATTAGGGGGTAATACAGATTCCTTTGAATTACGCTGCAGGCTTTTTTGTATATGCTGCTCCCTGTCATTTTGCAACAAGAGCTGAAATACCTGTACTGTTGCTGCCGTATCGCCTCCGGCACGGTGCCTGTCGTAAATGGTAATCCCCAATGACTGGCAAAGTTTACCTAAACTATAAGAGGGGAACCCGGGAAATATCTTGCGGCTGAGTCTTACCGTACAAAGTTTTTTGCTATTCAGATCAAAGCCTGATTCTTTCAGGTGTGCTTTGATGAATGAATAATCAAAGTTTACATTGTGTGCAATAAAGATCTTATCATGTAGTATACTAAAAACCTTTTCAGCTACTTCTTCAAACCGGGGTGCACCAGCTACCATTTTATCGGAGATACCCGTCATAGCCTGGATATAATAAGGAATTGGCTGCCCCGGGTTTATCAGCGATTCAAACTTTTCGACTACGGTGGTACCATCAAATACATGAATAGAAATTTCAGTGATACCATTTGCGGCAGCATAACTTCCCGTGGTTTCTATATCAACAATGGCATACATGAAATAAGTAGCAGGTATTAAAAATGAAGTACGAATTTCGTGAAAGTTTTCTACCTGACTATGGATGCAGATAAACTAATAATGTTCCAAAACAGGCTGACCAAGGTATTTCGTCATCTTGGAAAGCAGGCCAAACGGGCAGGGGTAAGCTGTTACCGGGTGTATGACCATGACCTGCCCGAATTTCCTTTCTGTATCGAGTTCTATAGCGATAAATTATATGTAGCGGAATACAGACGGCGGCATGGTATGACAGAGGAGGAGCATGATACATGGATGGAAAAAAGCCTTGCAGTGATAGCTGCTGTGTTAGGCGTTTCAAGGGATAATATTTTTCTCAAGTTGCGGCAACGAAAACCGGGCAGGCTAGGCCAGTACCAGAAGTATGGTGAAGTGCAGCATGAATTTGAGGTAGAGGAAAACGGCTTAAAATTTATAGTGAACCTGAGCGATTACCTGGATACCGGATTATTTCTTGATCACCGCATTACACGGCAAATGGTAAGAGAACAAAGTGCCGGCAAGAAAATACTCAACCTGTTTGCCTATACAGGTTCATTCTCTGTATATGCAGCAGCAGGGGGAGCAGAGGAAGTGGAGACTGCAGACCTGTCAAAAACCTACCTGAACTGGGCAGAAAGAAACCTGCAGTTGAATGGATTTAACAGCGCAGCGAAATACAAGATCATCCATGCAGATGTAAAGCAATACCTGAAAGAAATACCTTCCGGTTATTTCGATATCATTATCATGGATCCTCCGACATTCAGTAACAGTAAGCGGATGGATGATATACTTGACATACAGCGGGATCATGTGGAGCTGATCAATGACTGTCTCAAAGGACTTAAGCCCGGCGGGTTGCTGTACTTCAGTACGAATTTCAGAAAATTTAAACTGGAGAGTGATAAAATCAATGCAGCTTCAATAAAAGATATTACCAAAGCAACGACTCCATTTGATTTTGAAGGAAAGTTATTCAGGTACTGTTACCTGGTTAAAAAATAAAAAAGCCTTCCCTTTCGGGAAGACTTTTTTTACTATGATTATGTCACTTATAACGTCTTCAACACATCATTCATACTCCTTACGGCATCTGCACTTTTATTAAAGGCAGCCTGTTCGCTGTCATTTAATTTAAAGTCAAGAATTTTTTCCCAGCCATTTTTTCCAATGATAACGGGTACACCCAGGCAAATATCTTTTTGCCCGTATTCGCCATCCAGTGCCACACAGCAGGTAAATAATTTCTTTTCATCACGAAGGATTGATTCCACCAATGCTGCACCGGCAGCACCGGGAGCATACCAGGCCGAAGTACCGATCAGGGCTGTTAATGTGGCACCACCAACCATCGTATCTTTTACGATCTTTTCCTGCTGTTCAGCAGATAAGAAATTTGTAACAGGAGTGCTGTTCCATGTAGCGAGACGGATCAAAGGGATCATGGTAGTATCACCATGGCCACCCACAACAACTGCATTCAGGTCAGCAGGGCTGCAGCCTAAATGCTGACTTAATTGGTATTTGAAGCGGCTGCTGTCCAGTGTACCTCCCATACCAATGATCCGGTTCTTTGGTAAACCGGTTGATTGCAATGCCAGGTAGGTCATAGTATCCATCGGGTTGCTGATCACAATGATGATAGCATTGGGAGAATGTTTCAGGATATTCTCACAAACACCTTTTACAATTCCTGCATTTACACCAATCAGTTCTTCACGGGTCATGCCGGGTTTGCGGGGAAGACCTGAAGTGATAACCACCA
>CAZTKV010000138.1:0-1654 GCA_964614285.1 uncultured Chitinophaga sp.
GGTCGCTTATTTTATAATTGGAATAAACTACTGCTTACTTTGATACGGTAATAATTAATTCTCTTTCTCAAATAAACAGCATGTGTACTCCCTCTCCCTCGCTCTTCTTGTAAAAATCTCCTACTGTGATAACCTCTTCAACTCCTTCGAATAAATCCTCCTTTTTATAATGGAACATATCCATGGCCAGTTTACAGGCCCACATTTTTACACCCGATGCGGATAAAATGTCAAGGAATTCCTGCACATCAGGCATATCAATTTTTTCCATTTCCTTTTTCATCATATTTGAAGCCAGTGCTTCCATACCCGGTAAACCACCCAGCATAGTTGGTATATGCATAGCCGGGTTACCGACTGTGGCTACATGCAGGTGTGATAATTTCTTCTTATGAATTGCTTCCAGTCCAAAAAAAGTAAAGAATACTTCAGCATCTATTCCCTCCATCCGGGCACCATTGGCCAATACAAAAGCTGCATATACATTCTCAAGTGTACCTTTTGACAAGATGATCATCATCTTTTTAATTTCACCATTATTTGCACTCATGATTGATAAGTTTTTGTGTTACTAAATACAACTGGCCGGTTTTGGAATACCTGCTATCTTGGTGGCTGTCTTTAATGGAGCCTTAGGGAACAGCTGGTAAAATTCCTTTATATCTACTACCCCGCTTTTACCAATCTTCCTTATACTCAGCGGCACTTCATTCTTATATTCAGTTTGCAGGTAGGTCAGCACATCCCAGTGCCTGGGTGTCAGATTTATTTCAGCCTCTGTTGCCAGAGCCTCTCCAATTGATTTATCCCACTGTTTGAAGTCGGTCATATATCCTTCTTCATTTACGGCAATTGATTTGCCAGCAATAGTTTTTTCCATAATTGTTGATTTAAAATGTTAATTATATTTTTTTCCTGCTTCTGACATAGATGCAGAAACAAATGGTATATGTGTTCCTTTTAATAAAACGTTCCAGTATATCCACCTGAAAGCAAGTTTACCCATATGATTCATCCTGCTCTCTTTCAATAATCTTAAGGGGCCGACTCCTGGAAATGGGAAAGTTCCTTCAACTGGTTCATGGGTATAGTTAAAATCAATCAGTAATGCCTTACCATTACCAGTTTCAATAAAACAGTTAGCATGTCCGTCAAATTCCTCTTTTAGAGGTTCTCCTTTGACAAAACGAAGGATATTATCGGTTAGAATCTCTGCTTCAAAGTGAGCAACAGAACCAGCCTTGGAAGCCGGTATATTACTTGCATCCCCTAATACAAACACATTTGCATACTCTTTTGATTGTAAAGTAGCTTTATGTGTTGGCACATAATTAAGGTCATCACCCATCCCTGACCTGGCTATCACCTCATCTCCTTTATTAGTAGGAACAGTAACAAGTATATCAAAAGGAATTGCTCTGCCGCCATAATCCACAATTTCCTTTTTTTCATTATCAACATGCTCAATTGCAAAATCACTCTCGATATTTATATTCTTCTCTTGAAGCAGATGTTCCAGTGCTTCTGTAGCTTTTGGTTTAGTGAAAGCCCCACTAAGCGGGGTAACATAAGTGATATCTACTTTATCCCGCATATGCTTATGTTTAAAATAGGAGTCAGCCAGGAATGCAAATTCAAGTGGAGCAACAGGGCA
>CAZTKV010000138.1:1754-3165 GCA_964614285.1 uncultured Chitinophaga sp.
AAATGATTTGCCATCATTGTACCGGCAGTTCCTGCGCCTAATATTACGAGATGTTTCATATACAATTTGTTTAGTTGAGCTGAGAATTAATTACACTGTAAAATTCAATACTACTTACTTGTATTTCTGCGAGTTGTGTCACAAAATCAGATGATACCTATCAACCAGTAAAATGATTTTACATCATTCCAATAACTTTTCCTTAGCTGTGTGATAAAAGTCACTGGTAATAAAAATCAGAGCCTTTATCAAATCAGGAATACTGTTATAAGTTAAACTACCAAATGACCAAAGTCATCTTTAACGGATGCATTATGCGATAGTTTTGATGTTGAAAAATTTAAAATAATAAATAAGAGAATCATGTACAATTACGAAGTCAATCTCTCCTGGACTGAAAACAGAAAAGGAATTGTTAGTTCCCCGGTATTAGAACAAGTAACAGAGGTAGCCACACCGCCAGAGTTTCCAAAAGGCATAGAAGGCATTTGGTCTCCTGAGCATCTTTTTGTAGCAGCCATAGAGAGTTGCCTGATGACAACTTTCCTGGCAGTAGCCGAGAATTCAAAATTGGATTTTATCTCATTCAGCAGTCATGCAACGGGAAAACTTGATAAAGTAGATGGGAAATTTATGATGACAGAAGTCTTGCTCCGTCCCACACTAATAATAAAGAACCCAGAACAACAAGAAAAAGCAAAGAGAGTACTGGAAATGAGTGAAAAAGCTTGTTTGATATCAAACTCTATAAAATCCACCATAATTTTTGAACCAATAATTGAAATTCAATAAGGATAGTTTTATCCGTCTTGTTGATCACAAATAAAAGGCCGGAAATTTTAATCTCCGGCCTTTAGGATATCCTGTTATTCGTGATAAAAATCACCTTTGTACTATCAATAAACATTTAATTTAGAGTATAAAACTTTGTGGTATGAAAACAAACAGTATTGGCCTTGATGCCGTGAAAGCAAGAGAACTTGCCGAAAAGCTAAACCTGTTACTGGCAAACTTTCAATTATTCTATATCAACTCCCGTGGCTTTCACTGGAATATAAAAGGAGATAAATTCTTTGAACTGCATGCAAAGTTTGAGGAACTCTATACAGATGTACAATTGAAAATTGATGAAGTGGCTGAAAGAATATTAACACTGGGTCATGTACCCAGCCATTCTTATACTGACTATCTTAAACTATCCAGGATAAAAGAAAAGAGAAATGTACATGACGGAAAAGAAGCTGTAAAAGCAGTACTTGATGCCTTTAGAGTTTTGCTGGAAATAGAAAGGGAATTATTAACGTTATCGGCTGATGCTGAAGATGAAGGAACAAATGCTTTAATGAGCGACTATATACGTCAGCAGGAAAAACTGGTGTGGATGTATTCTTCTTTCCTGAATAAATAAAAT
>CAZTKV010000138.1:3265-7017 GCA_964614285.1 uncultured Chitinophaga sp.
TTCCCGTTTTTGATCAAAGGAAATATCAACATGGCCTCCTGGCATGTGATTGACTGGAAAGAGGGAGTAGCTCATACTTTTGATACCCATAAGCAGTTTGCAAAGTATGGCAGATTCACCAACGAACCCGTTATATTACTCGGCTTTTATTCCAATAAACATCACAGCATATTTACCCATCACACAACAAATATGCATATACATGTGATAGATAAAAAGAAAACTATTGTTGGCCACCTTGAAGATTTTTCGGCCGGTGCCGGCACTTTAACCCTATCAATTCCTGACTAATTTATGAAACTCTCTTTTGTTCTGTTAAGCAGCCTGGTATTGACTATTAATATCAATGCGCAATCTTTTTACCCCTTTAAAATAAAGCTGGAGCCGATTATACCAGAAGGTTTTAAAGGCCTCCAGTCATATGCATGGGCAAAAAACGGAAATAAAGTACTTCTTATTGGAGGCAGAACTGATGGTCTTCACCGCAGGCAGCCTTTTGCCTCGTTCAACAAGAAATATAACAATACAGATTTCATAGTACTTGATCTGGAACAAGAGAAAGTATGGACAAAGGGTATGTCAGGTCTCCCGAAAGCCATTACTGAGCAATTGCAAAGCACCAATATGCAGTTTTACCAGCAGGAAAATCAGTTGGTAATTGCTGGTGGTTACGGGTATAGTGAAACAGAAGGCGACCATATTACTCATCCTGCTCTTATCAATATCAGAGTAAAGGAATTAATAGAAGCTATTATCAGTAACAGTGATATAATGCCATTTATTAGTCAACTGGCCGATGAAAGAATGGCTGTGACCGGAGGCCGGCTTAATAAACTTGGAGGTCAGTTCTACCTGGTAGGTGGTCAACGTTTTGACGGACGTTATAATCCACATGGCCCTGACCATGGGCCTGGTTTTTTTCAACAATACACCAACCAGATAAGGAAATTCAAGCTTATAGAAAACGGAGGAAATTTTCGAATTGAAAACTATTCAGGTATTACCGATTCATTGCTCTTACACAGAAGAGATTACAATCTGCTGGCACAAGTAGATGCAGACGGGAAAGATATGCTGACCATATACTCGGGAGTATTTCAGTATGCCAAAAACGTTCCTTTTACCAATCTCGTTGATATTACAGAATCGGGGTATAAAGAAGTAGCAGGATTTAACCAGCAGTTTTCGCATTATCACTCAGCCACCTTACCCGTCTACAATAGAAAAAGTAAGACATTATACACCATTTTCTTTGGCGGAATTGCACAAAAGTATATTGATAGTTTGGGAAAAGTAATAATAGATAATGATGTCCCTTTTGTGAGGCACATAAGTGTAGTAGAAAGAAAAGAGGATGCCGTCACAGAATATATATTACCGGATCCGATGCCGGGATACTTTGGAGCCGCGGCTGAATTCATACCAGCGGATGAAAAATATTATACGATAACCGGCATACTAAACCTTGATAATGTAGGAAAAAAAACACTACTGGCAGGTTATATCATTGGAGGCATCGACAGCCGTGATAAAAATATATTCTGGAGTAATGAAGTTGAACCAAGTAGGGCTTCCCCTGTCATATGGAAAGTATACCTGACAGTTCAATAATCTCCGTCTGACAACCAGGAAATTTTCTGCAAAAGTTAATCAATTACTTTTCGTCAAAATATTATTCTCGCATTGTAAACTTAATTCACCATTCAATGTCGAAGCTATAATACGGATATGAAGCCGGGAATTCATACAGTGACATATATCACAAAAAAGTTCTTTCTCATCTATTATTAAAAAAATACAACTATGAAAAAGTATCTTATCGGTACTGTCATGACAGCTACTCTTTTTTTATCAGTGATCCTTGTCAGTTGTTCAAAGGATAAGGATAACAAAAATGCTAACAACAACCTGAATAGCCAGGTAAATAACCTGCCAAATGAACCCCTGAACACAGACGAACGAGCAACACTCTCCTTTATGAGGGAAGAAGAAAAACTAGCAAGAGACGTCTATATCTTTTTATACAATAAGTGGGCATTAACAATTTTCAATAATATATCTTCCAGCGAACAGTCCCATATGGAAGCCATAGCACAACTGCTGAACAAGTATAACCTGCCTGATCCTGTTGGTAGTAATGGATATGGCATTTTCTCCAGTCCTGTTCTTCAGAACTTATATATTCAACTGACAACTCAAGGATCTGTCAGTCTTCTTGATGCACTAAAAGCAGGTGCTACTATTGAAGACCTAGATATCTATGATCTGAAGGTAGCCTTAACGAAGATTGACAACCAGGATATTACTCTTGTTTATAATAACCTTGTGAAAGGAAGCCGTAATCACCTTAGGTCATTTTACAGTAATATAATTAATGCTGGTGGTACATATACTCCACAGTATATTACACAGGCAGAGTTTGATGCAATTATCAACAGCCCGATGGAGACAGGAAATTAAATGCACATCTAAAATAACTAGTATGAAAAAGATTTTTTTAACCATATTTCTGCTTTCAGGTACAATCAGCGGTTTCACCCAACAGAATAGCATATTGAACCAGCAGGAAAAGGATGCCATCCTTTATATCCGTGAAGAAGAAAAATTGGCCCGGGATGTATATAATCTTCTTTATGATAAGTGGGGAATAAACCCTTTTGACAATATCAGGCAAAGTGAACAAGTACATATGGACAGGATGAAAACACTCATAACTACCTACCAGTTAGAAGATCCTGTAATGAAGAACCTTGATAAGCAGGGAATTTTTACAAATGTTCTGTTACAGCAATATTATAATGAGCTTAGCACAACGGGGGTCAGATCATTAATTGATGCTCTGAAAGCAGGTGCTAAGATAGAAGAACTTGATATCGCAGATCTTGAAGAACGGATCAAACAAACCCAAAGGCAGGATATCATCAGTTCCTATAATTTTTTAAAAATGGCATCTGAGAACCATCTCCGTGCCTTCGTACGCAGACTGAAAATGCAGGGAATAATTTATGAGCCGGTAATATTGAGTGAGACAGAATTTGAAAAAATCATTGCTTCAGAAGAAGCCAGGGGAAGAAATGGAGGAAGAGGCTGGAATTAACTCTGCCAAATATATGCGACAATGTAAGGGTAATAACTCTTAAACCTAAACACACTTCCGGTTTAAGAGTTACTACCTTTGTATTATGCAAGAAAAGGAGCTCATACAGCTATTCCAACTTTTTAAAAAGTATACAGCACTTCCTGAAAAAGCCGAAGAAGCCATTGCCGCAATCTGCAGCCCTATTACTATAAAGAAAAATAAAGATCTGCAGCCCATTGGTCACACCTGTAAAACAATATACTTCATCAATAAGGGCATTGCCCGCATTTATTACTTCAAAGATGGAATAGATGTCACCGAGAATTTTTTCTTTGAGAACAGTATTATTGCCAGGGTTGAGAGTTTATTCACAGGAAAACCCAGTCGTAAAGCCATCCAGGTACTCGAAGATGCAGAGATAACAGGCATCAATGCTAATCTGCTTTTCAAGTTGTATGATTCCTTCCCCGAAATAGAAAGGCTTTTCAGAAAAATATTTGAGGCGGCGTATGTAGAAACAGTTCATCGCATCGAGGGCATACAATTTCATACTGCTGAAGAAAGATACAAAGCCTTACTGCAGGAAGCACCGGATATACTCAAAAGGGTGCCCTTAAAATACGTCGCTTCTTATCTCGGGATCACACAAGTCAGCCTGAGCCGTATCCGGGGG
>CAZTKV010000139.1:0-6987 GCA_964614285.1 uncultured Chitinophaga sp.
CGGCGCAACCAGCCCACATCAAATCTTGTACTGTCCACCACTACCTGGTCGGTGCTTTGCGCCGTGATGAATTCGCCGGCTGCATTTTTATAACGATAGTAATGATCACCACTGATGTCTTCGGCCGTTTTCATAATACCCAGGCTGATCCAGCTTTCTGCATCGGGAACCAATTCACCATGCAGCCTCATTTCAATACCTGTAGCATAGGCTTTGGCAAGATTTTCTCCAAAATAGCGGACACGGACATTGTCTACATCGTACGGTACCACATCCGTCATGCTTTTATAGTATGCTTCAGTGGTCCACCGCATAGGCCGGTTACTGAGCCCTATAAAATTATAATCGAAACCAGCCACGGCCTGCCAGCTTTTTTGCGATTGAAGATTTGTATTTACCGTTCCGTTATATCTTCTCAGCTCCCGGTAAAAGGGTGGCTGATGATAAGCCCCTGCAGCTGCCCTGAAAATAATATCCTTTTTCCAGCCGGGTTTCCAACTGGCGCCGATGCGGGGGGAGATCAAAAATTCTTTATTTAATGAATTATAATTGAATCGTACACCACCGGTTAAAGTGATTGAGTTATTGGAATCGCCTAATAAAATATTATCCTGCAGGTAACCTGAAAACTTATCGATATCAAGACTGGCAGTAGACTTAACAACTTTATTCAGGTTAAGCATATCGGGCTGATAAGGCAATGCATAACCGGCAGAATCCTGGAACTCCCATTCGTTGAGTTTATCAGCAATCGCTGTTTTGTCATAGCCCAATCCCCATTGCAATGCATGTTTTCCCTGTTCATAATTTCCTTTGTGGGATACATTCCAGTTCTCAATGTTCAGTTCATTTCTTGCCCAGTTCTGATATATTCCGGCGCCAAGCGGATTTACAATTAATCCATAAGTAGGATTTCGTTTATCAAAATCCCTGTCGCCAAACAAATAAGCGCCGATGATATCGATATTTTCTGCTTCATCATTTTCAAACCGTGACGCCATCCATTTTAACCGCAATTTTTTAGAAGGCTGGTTGATAAGGGAAAAGCCCAGCATGTTAGTTTGGTACTGATCTTTCTCACGGCCTTCAAAGAAAATATCAACACCGATGGTGGCGCTGTAGATAGGGGAGAACACAGAAGTGGTCAACTGGCTGAACTCAGGGATCAGTGTAAATTTTGTTTGCGAAATATTACTGAGCAATTCTGCCTGCCATTTAGGACTGAACTGGTAATTGAGCAATGCCTGGAAATCTGCTGAGGAAGGAACATAATTGCCCCTGGTATCCTGCCGGCTTAATAAATTCCTGTTGCTCCGGTTGCGAACCCCGAGCAGGTAACTAAATCTTGCATTTTTATCACTGCCTTCCAGTTGCAAGCCTTGTTCCAGGATGCCAACATAAGCAGAACCGCCGAAACGTTTGGGCTTTTTATATTGAATATCCAATACACTGCTCATCTTGTCGCCATACTTTGCCTGGAAGCCACCGTTGTAGAAACTGATATTGCGTACCATTTCGGGATTGATAAAACTCAATCCTTCCTGCTGGCCGCTTCTTACTAAATAAGGACGGAATACTTCAAAATCGTTTACATAAATAAGGTTTTCATCATAACTGCCACCACGAACGGAGTATTGAGAAGTCAATTCATTATTGGAACCAACAAAAATTTTGATAAGGCTTTCCACTCCTGTTACAGCAGAGGGTAAGTTGAGAATAGTTTTAGGATTTGGTTTTATAAGCCCGGTTTCCCTTCTGTCCCGCTGATCGGTAACGATGACCTCTTGCAGAGTGTTCTCACTTCTTTCCATCCGGATTGTCACCGTTTCCTCTTCGTTCTCGTTCAATAAAAAATTCTTTTGTTCTGCCCTGCGGCCGGTATAAGTAAAGATCAATGCAAAAGCTTTATCAGCGGCTACTTTGATTCGGAAATAGCCTGAATCGTTGGTGGTAATTCCTTTTGACTGGCCAAGAATAATCACCGACACATTTGGTAAAGGGTTTTCATTTTCATCCACTACTTTACCGGAAACAAATGCTGATTTTTTTTGGGAGAAGACAGTTGCAGAAACAAATAATAATACCAGTAGAATAAAAAGCCTGAATTGTTTCATTCGCAGGATGCTGATTTAATAACAATATTACTCATTTAATTGCTATTTGTGCCTGCCTATACAGAAAAGAGTGAACAGGAAATTATTTCCTGAGATAAATAGTATTGGGGAATACTACAGCATTTACCGGTACTCCGTCTACGGTACAACCTGCAATGATATTGATGCAACCTCCTGTTGAGCCAAACAAACCGGACCGTGTACCGTAAGATTGTTCTTCTTGTATACCGGTGATACTTATCACCCTTGCTGCACCGGGAAAATACAACTGGTAATCGTAGTCACTTTGCAGCAATGCTGTGGATGCGTAAGAAGTCATGATCAGTGTATCTGTAAAACGGGCAAACCTTATTGGATTAGTCTCATTAAAAACGAAACTGTCCAGGTCAAAAGAAGTGTTTTTTTGTAAACGTCTCAGTACTATCGTATCAGCTTCTGCATCGGAAAAACCAATTAACCGGTAACGAAGGTCACCTTTAGCGCAGGGATGCTGACCACAGGAGGCAAGGAGAATGAAAATGACTACCGGGATCAGTATTGAATAGTAGCGATACATCTTATTTGAAGGCACAATTACTATAACCGCTTTAACTGTGCAATGGTTTTCTTCGGGTCTGCGGATTTAAAAACGGTGTTACCTGCCACCAGCACATCTGCACCTGCAGCAATAATAGATGCTGCATTTTCTACCGTTACCCCGCCATCAATTTCAATATGCACTTTCAACCCTCTTTCATCTATCATTTTGCGGAGCTGCTTTATTTTATCCAATGTATAGGGAATGAATTTCTGTCCGCCAAAACCGGGGTTCACACTCATCAGGCATACCAGGTCAATATCATGGAGTATATCACTCAGGCCTGAAACTGGAGTGTGGGGATTTACGGCCACACCGGCTTTCATACCTAACGATTTTATCTGCTCGATATTGCGGTGCAGGTGGCGGCAGGCTTCTATATGAACAGACAAAATATCAGCACCGGCATTTTTGAATTGCTCTGCATATTTTTCCGGCTCTTCTATCATCAGGTGCACATCACATGCCTTGGTGGTGGCCTTCTGGATAAAATCAATGATCATCGGGCCAAAACTGATATTGGGAACAAAGCGGCCATCCATCACATCCAGGTGATACCAGTCTGCTTCACTTTCGTTCAGCATGGTACATTCATCCTTCAGGTTCAGGAAATCGGCAGCAAGTAATGACGGGGCAACGATGGGCATAATGACTTATTTGCGCCTGCCTACCGGCAGGCAGGCTGCAAGATAAATCTATTTGAGATTATCTGCAGAGTCTTTAGCAGCAGTAAAAGTATTGTCGAGGCCATATGCCCGCTGGTAGTTCAACCGGGCTTCTTCTTTTTGCCCCATGGCCTGCTGGCATTTGGCTATCCAGTAATAGTTATCTGCAAACTTGGGTGAGATGGTAAGAGCCAGGTTAAATACTTTCAGGGCATCCGGATATCTTTTCATCTCAAACAGGAGGGATCCTTTTTCAATATATCCATCCAGGAAATAATAGTCATGTTTAACAGCCTCATCAAACAATAAAAGCGCCTTTGCCTTATCATTGTTGTTGGCATAATAAATGCCCTTATAATAATAGGGCTCTGCATGAACACCCTGCGAATCAACTCTGATCAGTGAATCGCATAAGGAAAGCACCCGGTTGTTTTTTGTCTCTGCATATTTTAAAGCAAGTATATAATTCAGCTCCACATCAAAAGGAGTAAGATTATAGGCTTTTTCTAAGATAGCCACTGCTTCAGTGCTATTACCTTTTTTGCCCAGCAGATCAGCTTTCATTTTCAATACATCCACCTGCTCAGGATTTTTTTCCAATATGCTGTTACAAGCATTGAGGGCATCCTCTGTTTTGCCTGCTGCGTCATAGCCACGGGCAAGGCTTAGCTGCAGCAAAAAACTGGTGGGAATATCTTTAATGGCAGTATTTAAAAAACGGAGGGCTTCGTCCGGGTTTTTATCAGTGAGTAAAGTGGCAATACCAAAGGCATATTTTTCTTCTTTTTTCAACGACCATGCTTTTTGAAAATCAGCCAGGGCTGGTTCAGGCAGGTTGTTTGTGTTCAATAATATAGCCCGGCGAAAATATAATTCATCATTACCTGGTTCCTGCCTGATGCTATCAGTAAGCGGGGCAAAAGGAGTTTTTTTCAGTAGTTCATCGTACTGTGAAACGGATGTTTCATTATCATTACAGGCATTGATCAAAATCAGGAACAAAGCAAAGGGGAGGGCTATTTTTGCAAACTTATTCATAGGTCAAAACTAAATTATTTTAGCGGCGAGTATGACAATAATCTGACAAACCAACGTAACAACGAAAATACCTTTGCAGCCCTGTCTGCCAAATTACAGACACATTGAAACGAAATAATATGAAAAAACTTGTATTGCCCCTGTTAATTGCTGCCAGTACTTTGCTGGTGATTGCTTCCTGTAATAATTCTTCGAAGCTGACAACTACTACTGACCTGGCGGTTGATACATTGCGTTACCCGGAAGAGTCGCATTTAAAAAATGTGCAGCAACTGACATTCGGTGGAGATAATGCAGAAGCTTATTGGAGTTTTGACGGGAAATACCTTGTTTTTCAGCGTACCAATCCAAAAGAAGGAATTAACTGCGACCAGATATTTGTTGGCAGAGTACCCACTAAACCCGGAGAGAAGTTTACCTACAAAATGGTAAGCACCGGTAAGGGCCGAACCACCTGCGCCTATTTTACAAAGGATGGCAAGCATATTATTTATGCATCTACTCACCTGGGAAGTGAAGATTGTCCGCCTGTTCCGGACAGGTCAAAGTATGGTAATAAATATATCTGGCCTTTATACAGCAGCTACGATATTTTCATGGCTGATCTGGATGGAAAAATTGTTAAGCAATTGACCAACTCCAAACAATATGATGCAGAAGCCACTTTATCACCTGATGGAAAGAAAATGATCTATACCAGTACCAAGGATGGTGATATTGAATTATATATTATGGATTTGAAAACAGGAGCAGAGCAACGGATCACCAATACGCTGGGTTATGATGGTGGGGCATGGTTTAGCCCTGATGGCACTAAACTGATCTGGAGAGCATCAAGGCCAAAAACAGAAACAGAAATAAAAGAGTATAAAGAACTGCTGGCAGAGAACATGGTTGCTCCTACCAATATGGAAGTGTGGGTGGCCAATGCAGATGGCAGTAATGCAAAACAAGTAACATCTTATGGCCAGGCCAACTGGGCTCCCACTTATATGCCTGATAGCAAGCGGATCATCTTTGCCTCCAATCATGAATACAAAAGAGGATTTCCTTTCAATCTCTACACGATCAATGAAGATGGTACCAACCTGCAAAAGGTAAGCCGTGATAAAGGCTTTGATGCCTTCCCGATGTTTTCGCCAAATGGTAAGAAAATAGTTTTTTCCAGTAACCGTAACAATGGGGGCACCAGGGATACGAATGTGTTCATCGCTGACTGGGTGGAATAAGATTTCGGCATTTAATATTTAGCGTTTAGATTTGTTCCAAACTTTTTATCATGGAAACAGGAATGCTGCATCTTCATAATGTGCTTCGTTGGGTCATCTTGTTATTATTACTGGTAACCCTTTACCAGGCATTTACTAAGAAAGAAAGTATCCGCAGCAGCAGTTTATGGCTGATGATAGCAGCGCATACCATGTTACTCATCGGTCTGTACCAGTTTATTGCCGGCAGGTATGGTATTACTAAAGGATTGCCAGAGGGTGTGGAGTTGATGAAAGATTCTTTCTATCGTTTTTATTGGGTAGAGCATCCGCTACTGATGGTTGTTGCCATCACTCTTATTACACTGGCCCGTGGCAAAGCTAAGGTGCTGAATTATAAAAATACCGGTTGGTTATTATTGATAGCACTGATCTTCATCTTGGTAGCTATTCCATGGCCATTCCGTGAAGCCGGCGCTGGCAGGGCCTGGTTCCCGGGTATGTAGTACTGCATTTTGAGATAATATGAAGCCTGAAGAATACTGTTGAATCAACAAATCCTTCAGGCTTTTGATATGTATCCTCAGGGATCACTTCTTTTCTTCCCTGTAAAATATTTTGCTGACGATCTTCCAGCCGTCTTTGGTTTTCAGCAGACCCATAATATCGTGAAAATAAAAAGTAGGGTATTCAATGGTCAGTTTGGCGGTAGCGGCGTTGCCGAATACCTGTATGCTTTCAATACTAGTCTTCCTGTTTTGTTTGGTACCGGTGTTCTTCATTCTGGCCATAAAATCTTTTAGCGATATTATTACCAGCGTATCATTTCGCATATATTGCATCTGCCCGGTAGGGCTGAATGCTTTGGAGAATAGTACACTGTCGCCGTTTGTGCCGCCATCCATATAGTAACTACATACTTTTTTTACGGCTTCAATTTCCTGCTCTTTGGTCTGGGCCTGTACAAGAGAAAAAATTGCACAGCCAAGGCATACTAAGAATATTTTTCGCATCGTATAAAGTTTTATGAAAGATAGCAGTTTGCCGGATGAACAGGTTATTATATTATATGAATGGTTATACTTCTGTGATATATTCATTAAAGGAAAACTTGTCGCCAAACGGTTCCTGCGATATTATATCTTGCAGCTGTATACCGGATGCTGAAGTCTCACTTTAGGAAAATTTAAAGAGGCTTACCTTTTCCCTAGCTCAATCACTTCACAATCCTTCATTTCTTTTCCGTCGATCACAAAACGAATAAGGGTCCTCACTTTATGCCAGCCCTGTTTGCCTGCTGCACCGGGATTCATGTGCAGGCAGTTTATTTTATCGTCATAGATTATTTTCAGGATATGGGAATGACCGCTGATGAATAACTGCGG
>CAZTKV010000140.1:0-6968 GCA_964614285.1 uncultured Chitinophaga sp.
AATTGATGTATATAAACTACAACAATGGACTCAGGGCCCCATGCTTCTTCAATCCTTGAACATACTGGAGAATTTTGACCTGAAAGCTATGGGTTATAACAGCGCTAAATATATTCATACCCTCTACCAGGTAATGAGCCTCGCATTTGCAGATCGGGATTTCTATTATGGAGATCCATATTTTCCTCCGGAAGAACCCATAAAAGGTTTGCTTAGTAAAGAGTATGCAAAGCAAAGAGCATTATTTATCAATTTCGAAAAGAACGATGCCTTGATTGGTCCCGGTGACCCTTACCCCTTTGAAGGGAAAACTAATCCTTACCTGGAGTTAATGAAACAAAGAGGATTCACAATGGATACCAGTAAAAGAAATTTCATTCCTTCCCATGATGTAAGGAACAGTGCATCGCTTGATAACGAATATATGGACAGGCTCTGGCGGGGCACTACCAGTATAGAAGCAGCCGATAAAGAGGGTTGGGTAGTGTCCGTTACTCCCAGTGGGGGATGGTTGCCTGCTTGTATTGCGGGCAAAACAGGTGTTGGTATGAGTCAGCGTATGCAGAGTTTTGTACTTGACTCAACGCTAAATCCTTTTAATGTGGTGTCGCCCGGTAAAAGGCCAAGAGTTACATTAACACCCACACTGGCACTGAAAGAAGGTAAACCCTACTTATCATTTGCAGTACAGGGAGGAGACACACAGGATCAAAACCTGCTACAATTTTTTTTAAATGTAGTTGAGTTTGGAATGAATGTGCAACAGGCAACTGAGGCTGCAAATATCAATAGTAATCAACTTTGGCTTTCACTGGGCGGAACAAAAACTGATGACCGGAAACCTAAACCTGGAAATATATTATTACATGACAAAACACCTGAAAAAGTGAGGAATGAATTAAAACAAATGGGCTATACCCTCAGCTTTGATGACAGAACCAGTGGCCCGATCAACGCTATTTTTTTCGACTGGAAGCATGGCAGCTTCTGGGGCGGAAGCAGCAATCATGGAGAAGATTATGGTATCGCATGGTAATTAAAATTATTATATGAAAGATACTATTTTATACTTGCTGATTGGTATCGCAGTAATTGTACTGCTGGTAATACTTAACCGGTTAAATAAAAAGGATAAAAAACAATTTATTGACAAATTAAACAGGGATTATAAGAGACATGATCAACATAAAGATGATAATGATCCGGACGATCTGAAAAGCAATTGAATCAGTTGTTATCTTACTGTGAAGCTTTAACAAATATTTTCCTGGTTAAAATTTACCAGGTTATTGCAGCAGCTTATTTTTAAAAATGTTTATCCGGGCTGCTGCTGTTTTTCTCCTATTACTTCTCTCTTCCATCATTCATTCACAAGATATATTAAGAGGAAAGGTTTATCATGCCACTACTGATTCGGCATTGGGAGGTGTATCAGTCATCAATATTAATAGCCATCTTACTGTATTTTCAGATCAAAAAGGATTGTATTCTATTACGGCAAAAGATGGAGACAAGGTGGTTTTTATCACCGCCGGGTTTGAACCAGATACTGTAACAATTCAGCATTATATGCTGTACACAAGCTATGATGTTACCCTTAAGATTAAAATCATTTCTCTAAAACCGGTAACTATTGTAGCCAGGAACTACCAAACTGATTCATTAGAAAGAAGGGAATACTACAGGCAATTGTATGAAAAGAGAGAGCCTGGGATTACAGGCCGAAACACTCCATCAGGCTTTGGAGTATCTTTTAGCCCCCTTAGCCATTTTTCAAAGGAATCGAAACAAAGAAGAGCTCTCCGTAAAAGACTGGCCCGTTTTGAAGAAGAAGATTACATAGATCATAGTTTTCCGGTTGAGTTGATAAAGCGTATTACAAAATTGGAAGGTGATTCATTACGGTTATTTATGTATATATATCGTCCATCCTTTTCATTTTGCAGAAAAACGAGCAGCCAGGACATGCTTATTTACATTAGCGATAAACTGAAAGAATTCAGAAAGCCAAAATCTGGCACAGGCAATTAAAATCAAAAATATCGGAATCCTGCTCACACTAACAATCGTTATCTTTGTCTTTCAATTTTAAAACCATATGAAAGAAGTTGTAATAATCTCTGCCGTCAGAACTCCTATGGGCAGTTTTGGAGGCGGTTTAAAAAATTTATCAGCCACACAACTGGGAGCAGTTGCCATAAAAGGAGCTTTACAAAAAGCGGGTATCAAACCAGAACTGGTGAATGATGTTTTAATGGGTTGCGTTATCCAGGCAAATCTTGGCCAGGCGCCAGCCAGGCAAGCAGCTAAGTTTGCAGGTTTACCCAACGAAGTAAATTGTACAACGGTTAATAAGGTTTGTGCCAGTGGTATGAAGGCAATTGCACAGGCAGCACAAAGTATTATGTTGGGTGATGCTGATATAGTAGTTGCAGGAGGAATGGAAAGTATGAGCAACGTTCCATTTTATGCAGACAGCGTAAGATGGGGCAATAAATATGGTAATACAACACTAATCGATGGATTGGCAAAGGATGGATTGACGGATGTATATGATGGGAAAGCAATGGGCAACGCAGCAGAACTTTGTGCAAAACAATGTGGTATCAGCCGTGAAGAACAAGATGCCTTTGCGATAGAAAGTTATAAACGTTCCCAAACAGCCTGGGAAAAGGGTTTATTTGCTAATGAAATAGTTCCGGTTGAAATTCCACAACGTAAAGGCGACCCGGTAATTATTGCAAAAGACGAAGAACCCTTTAATGTAAAATTTGATAAGATACCATCATTGAATCCGGCTTTTACAAAAGATGGAACTGTTACGGCGGCAAATGCTTCTACTATGAATGATGGGGCAGCAGCCCTGGTATTGATGAGTGCCGACAAAGCAAAGGAACTGGGATTGAAACCTATTGCAAAGATCCGTTCATATGCTGATGCAGAACAGGCCCCGGAGTGGTTTACCACTACGCCATCATTAGCTGTGCCTAAAGCAGTGGCAAAAGCTGGTCTGAAAATGGAAGATATCAGTTATTGGGAATTGAATGAAGCATTTGCAGTAGTAGGAATTGAAAACAGCAAAAGAATGAAATTGGATCCTGCAAAAGTGAATGTACATGGTGGAGCAGTTTCTCTCGGTCATCCATTAGGATGCAGTGGTGCGAGAATAATCGTAACGCTGATAAATGTATTGAAAGCTAATAATGCCAAATATGGTGCTGCCGGTATTTGTAATGGCGGTGGCGGTGCTTCGGCGATGGTAATTGAAAATGTTTAAGATCGTTGTTATAATTAAAAGCCTCTTCCGGTGTGAAGAGGCTTTTTTGTGATTATTTCGAACTGAGATCTGCTCTGTAAAAAAGTAATTCGCTCCATGCTTCTGCAAGATACTCCCTTATTACCTCCATGAAATCATCAAAGGAATCTTCACCATTACCTTTTTCGTACCTGCTCTTAAATGATTCTTTGATAAATCCGGGGTTCCTCTCTTTTAATCCCTGCTTATATCTTGTAACAAGAGTAAACTGAGCCGGCCCTGAAGAACTGGCGGTATAAACCGCAACAGATTGACCACCGGATTGCCATGCTTTTTTCATACCAGCTATAATATCCCTGACTTTACCTCCCCAGCCGAGTTTAGGATACCAATGTGTAATGTTGATCTTATCGGCATAGTCGGTAAGTCCAACTGTACTGAGTGTGTCTTCGAAAACGGAATACCCTGCTGAGCCTCTATCGGTCAGATAGATTGCCACATTTTTATTCCAGTCATTGTTATGATCGGTGCTGATCTCTCCGCGGCTATCAATCAATTCCCAGGTAAGAGGTCCCTCTGTGATATGATATCCATTAGCATCAGGCCCAGATTGTATCGCCCATACCCGCCACTTCCAGCTGCCGGTGTGATATTTTTGTGCATGGGCAGCAATGGCCTTTTCAAATTCCAGCACTTTATCAGCTTTGGGAAATGCACGGAATGTGCTGATGACATTCTGAGTCTGGCTCATACCACAAAAAGGTATAAGCATACATAAAAGAAAAATCTTTCTCATGTCTTGATGATTTAGGTGGTTATGAAATAGAGGGTAATGTTGGGATAGGGGGCGAAGGAATAAGTAAGGTAACAATATAAATACTATACAACCAAATTTTATTTAGCTTGCTTAAATGGTAAACATGGTAATACGTTATGCCTTACCGGCAGAGGCGCCGCTGATTGCTGATATCAGCCGTCAGACCTTTTACGAAACTTTTGCAGAATCAAATACTGCCGAAGACATGGAAAAATTTATGAACGAGCAATTCTCCAGAGATACGTTGATAAAAGAAGCAGGAGAACCAGGCAGTATTTTTTTGCTGGCATACGATGATATTGAACCTATTGGTTATGCAAAAATGAGAGATGGAGAAAATCGTTCAGAATTCGAGGGCCTTTGTTCCATTGAAATAGCCAGGATTTATGCATTAAAGAAATCCATCGGCAAAGGGGTTGGCCGTGAACTGATGCAAAAATGCATCAGCATTGCCAGGGAAATGAACCGGGATATTATCTGGTTGGGTGTCTGGGAAAAAAATGAAAGGGCCATTCAGTTCTACCGGAAATGGGGGTTTGAGAAATTTGCTGAACATGAGTTCATCCTTGGCAATGATGTGCAAACAGATTGGCTGATGTATAAACGTCTGTTCAAAAGTGAATAATAGTCAGGGTTGGTATCGTAAACTTTCAATTACTCAATAGTAAATTTTCTTTTGCATAATAGTACTAAGAACACCCCGCTGACGTTAAAGAATGGCTTAGTTGATAAAATAATAAGCCTTCATTAAACCAATCAGGCACTAAGACCGTCTGATGTCTGTCATTTTAATAAAATAATCTAAAACCCAATTATGAAACCAAGGATCTTATCCCTCGTAATTTCGATTCTTTCCTTATCAATATTGTTTACCGCTTGTAAAAAAGAAGGCTCAGATTCACAGGATTATTCTGCCGAAACCGCTGCCCATTCTGATGATCAGTCAAGATTTTCAAATGAAGTAGATGCAGTAGCTAATGATGCTAATCTTGCACTGGAAATTACCCCGGCCTTCTCAGGTCGTGGCGGAGAACTTCAGTCTATTATCTGCGATGCAGATATAACAGTCGATACTTTAGCTAACCCAAGAACTATCACCATTACTTACAATGGTACCAATTGCCTTGGTAACCGTACCCGTACTGGTGTTATCGTTTTGTCAATGGCGCAGGGTGTTCGCTGGAAAGATGCCGGAGCAGCACTAAGCGTAAGCTACCAGAACTTTAAAGTCACCCGTATTAGTGATAACAAAAGCATAACTATTAATGGTACACAAACTTACACCAATGTAAGTGGCGGATTGCTGATAAATCTGCCGGTTTTAGGTGCTATCACTCATACTATCACCAGCAGCAATATGTCTGTCACTTTTGATAATGGTTCACAGCGTACGTGGCAGGTAGCCAGGCAAAGGGTGTTTACTTATAACAATGGAGTTGTTATTACTGTTACCGGTACTCATACTGATGGATCCGTTACAGGAATTGCAGAATGGGGAACTAACCGTTTTGGCCGTTCATTTATCACAGCTATAACCCAGCCACTGGTGTTGAAACAGGATTGCAGCTTCAGGGTTGGAAGCGGTAAAGTAGTACATACTACAACAATGTATAATATAGCCGCTACTTTTGGACTGGATGCTAATGGCAATGCCACTTCATGTCCTGGTACTGGTTATTACTACATGAAACTGGAATGGACAGGCCCGGGTGGGAATACACAAACAGCATTGTTACCTTATTAATATATTCGCATTTTAGTAAAAGAACCGCCGTTATACACCGGCGGTTTTTTATTTCTTTTAATGGCTGCTTGCATTTTTACAAGTAAATTAGCAGCCAATGGCTACCACTTTAGTTACCAATATAAAATTGCTGGTCAACACACTTGAGGAAAATAAACTGCTCCGTGGAAAAGAATTGGCAAAACTGCCTTGCATTGAAAATGCATATGTAATCATTGAGAATGGGATAATTACCGGGACAGGTAGCAGCAATGACATTCGACATCCCGCATCAAAATTCAGTCATATTATAGATGCTGAAGGACAAATGGTGCTACCTGCCTGGTGCGATAGTCATACACATCTTGTATTCGCCGCCAGCAGAGAAGAAGAATTTGTTGATAAGATCAAGGGGCTTAGTTATGCAGATATTGCTGCAAAAGGAGGGGGAATATTGAACTCTGCCAGGAAATTAAATGCTGCATCAGAAAATGAAATATTTACAAAAGCATGGAAGAGGCTGGTAGAAGTGAGTAAACAGGGAACAGGAGCCATTGAAATTAAAAGTGGCTATGGGTTGACAGTGGAAGGTGAATTAAAAATGCTTCGGGTAATAAAAAGGCTGAAAGAAAAATCGACATTGCCAATCAAAGCTACTTTTCTTGGTGCCCATACTTATCCATTGGAATATAAAGACAACCACCAGGGCTATCTTGATCTTATCATGAATGATATGCTGCCAGTGATAGCCAAAGAAAAACTGGCGGACTATATAGATGTATTTTGTGAGACCGGCTTTTTCTCTCCTGAAGAAACAGAAATGATCTGCCGGGCTGGCATGAGCCATGGCCTTAAGCCCAAGATACATGCCAATCAGCTAAACTTGTCGGGAGGGACACAAACAGGCATAAAATTAAATGCACTAAGTGTTGATCATCTTGAAACAATGGATGACGATGCAATTACTGCTTTAGCCCATTCAAGCACCATCGGCACATTATTACCTTCAGCCGCTTTTTTCCTGCGAATGCCATTCCAGCCTGCCAGGAAACTGATCGATGCTGGCTGTGCTATTGCCCTTGCCTCTGATTTTAATCCCGGTTCTTCTCCCTCCGGAAATATGAACCTGGTAGTGGCCATGAGCTGTATACAAATGAAGATGCTGCCTGAAG
>CAZTKV010000141.1:0-5687 GCA_964614285.1 uncultured Chitinophaga sp.
TTCACATCACTCCAGCCGGCATCCAGCATTACCTGGTCGAAACCAAATCGTTTGGCAAAATCAATATAATACTTATAAGTAGCAGTATTGATCCCCGCTTTGAATGGAATATTAAAGAGGTTTATACCGGTGATCCATTCATCTGTGCCCTTACCATATTTTATCCAGGAAGGATCATTGATCTGCGATTTATCACCCAGTATATACAACAGGTCATTTGCAGGCAGGTCAATATCATTCTTCGCTACCAGTATGGCCCGCCAGGGAAACATTCTTGTACCACTTGTCCTGGCAATATAATCAGCTCTTTCCGTGACAATATATTGCGGGAATTCTCCCTCCATTAGTTGTTCTTTTGCCGGGTAAGGGGCAAATACTCCCTGCAGCCCGGTACCATTTTTTTGCAGGAACATACCCGGATAATCATACAGGCCAGCATCTGAGAAAGCCAAATGATAACCATCCCGCAGAGAAACTGTTACCGGTGAATAGGTCAGCATCGTATCAGCTATAGCAGCTAATTTTTCCTTCTTATATACCGCTTCAAAGCTGGTATGAAACCGATCCACATTTTGCCGCCTATCCATATGAGCAAACCAAACAGCTGCGTTATCTTCAAGCTCAAACGATGCGTTCTCAGTTTGAATAATAACCGAGTCTTTAAATCTTGTCCCTATCCGGTATGCCATTCCCTCATTATACAACCTGAACTGCACAGAAAAATGTTCTTTAAAAATCAATTCAAGCTGGTTATACCTATCCGCTGCTTTTTTCTTCCTGTAAGGAACAGGTACCGTGATCTCTTCATTTACCATACTATAGCGTCGCTTTGATACAGCTAACTTATCCGATAATTTTTTCCCATCACCGAGGCGCATATCAACTGACGAAGAATGTAATAACAATTTATTTTCTGCAAACAAAGAGTAAGAAAGAGTTGTATTGGTTTTTATTTCAAGCCGTAATAAAGAGTCGGGGGAATACAACTGATAAACAGCTTGGGAAGTCCCTCTTTCAGAAAACAGTAACAACAAAAGCAGGATTTGGTGACCAACCCGTAATTGACGAACTTGATATTGTAATTTTTTTTTCATGCAGTTATTATTTTTCTGCCCCCGCTGGGGAAATGAAAATCTGGGCTGGGATTCTTTTTGTAAAAAAGCAAAGGAATCCGGCTATGATGGCATAGAATCCGGCGTTCCCTTTGATGAAAATGAAAAACAGGAAATGCTACATGCCTTAGCCAGGCATGGTTTACAACTGATTGGTCAATACTGGCATTCATTTGAAAAAGATTTTATCCAACATAAAAACGCCTATACCCGCCATCTGCAACATCTTGTTTCAGTACTTCCCGTAAAAATTGATGCTCAAACCGGGAAAGATTATTTTTCCTTTGAACAAAACAAAGAACTTTTTGAGATAGCAGCTGCTTTCACATCTTCAACAGGCATTACGATCGCTCATGAAACACACCGGAACAAAGCCCTTTTCTCTTCTCATATTACAAGAAATTATCTTGAGAAAATACCTTCTCTTACCATTACAGCAGATTTCTCACATTGGTGTGCAGTGGCGGAAAGCTATCTCGAAGATCAGCAGGAATCAGTAACCTTAGCTATACAACACTCAGTTCATATCCATGCACGGGTTGGTCACACACAAGGTCCTCAGGTCACAGACCCCCGACTTCCGGAATGGAAAGAATCCTTACAATATCATACCAACTGGTGGAAAGAAATTTTTCTGCATCATAAAAAGATGGGTAGTAAACAATTTACTATTACTCCTGAATTCGGCCCTGCTCCTTATATGCAACATGATCCGATCACCAAATTACCACTGGCTGATCAATGGGGCATCAACCAGTGGATAATGGAATATTTAAAAAAAGAACTTCAATAAAACTTATCTCATCCAATTCACTTTACCCTTTTTCACATCTCTTGAATTGCCGCCGATCATGATCTCAAAATCCCCGGCTTCCCAATCGTATTTCAGATCGTAGTTATAAAATTTCAGGTCTTCAGGAGTGATGCTGAAAGAAACTGTTTTCGTTTCGCCTGCTTTCAGCTCAACTTTTTGAAATCCTTTTAATTCTTTAACCGGTCTTGTTACCGAGCCCACTACATCACGGATATACAATTGCACTACCTCCTTCCCATCATATTTACCAGTGTTGGTAACGGTGACTGAAGCAGTGAGTGTTTGTTTTCCTTTCAGGGAAGCGCTGCTAAGTTTAATATCACTGTAAGCAAAAGAAGTATAGCTCAATCCATAACCAAACGGGTACACCGGTTCATTACTCACATCCAAATAATTGGAACGGAATTTTGAGAACCACTTTCCTTCTTCCAACGGGCGACCGGTGTTTTTATGATTATAAAAAATAGGTACTTGTCCTACATTCTGAGGAAATGTTGTGCTCAATTTTCCGGAAGGATTTACATTACCGAATAATACGTCTGCAATAGCATAGCCTGCTTCGCTGCCACCGAACCATACATTTAAAATAGCGGGTACATTATCATTTTCCCATTTCAAAGCCAGCGGACGGCCGGTGAATAACACCAATACTACCGGTTTACCCGTTTTTAATAAAGCTTTCAGCAAGTCTTGCTGAATGGTTGGAATTTCAATATTAGACCGGCTGGATGATTCGCCACTCATTTCAGCTGATTCGCCCAGGGCAGCCACAATCACATCCGACTGATTGGCTATATCCAGTGCTTCTTGCAAGATCACATGGGCAGGGCGGCTATCACGACGCAATGATTTCCCAAACATACCAGCCCTATCTTCAAATAAACTATCCTCATCCAGGTTGGAACCTCTTGCGTGCAGGATCTTCACTTTATCTCCCACCACTTCTTTCAACCCTGTTAATACCGAAGTTGCTTTATCAAAATTTGCAGCCACACTCCAGGTACCGGGCATATTTTCCTTATTATCAGCCAGTGGCCCGATCAACGCAATCGTTCCGCTTTTCGTTAAAGGCAATACATTGTTTTGATTTTTTAACAACACAAAACTTTGTGCAGCTGTACTGCGGGCAATTTGCCTGTGTTCAGCTGTGAACACTTCAGTCTTTGCCCTGTTCTCATCACAATATTTATACGGATCATCAAATAAACCCAACTTGTATTTAGCCTCCAGTATTCTTTTGCAAGCGGCTTCGATCTGCGCCAGGGTTACCTTCCCTTCCTTTAATGATTTTTGTGTGGTTAGTAAAATACCTTCGCCTACCATATCCATATCAATGCCCGCCATCAGTGCTCTTGCAGAAACTGTTTGCAGGTCACCAATACCATGATCGATCATTTCATTGATACCGGTATAGTCGGTTACCACAAAACCTTTAAAGCCCCATTGTTTTCTTAAAACATCGGTCAGTAACCATTTATTAGCAGTTGCTGGCACTCCATCAATTTCATTAAAAGAAGCCATCACACTTCCTGCTCCGGCATCCACGGCTGCTTTGTAGGGTGGAAAATAGTCGTTGTACATCCGCTGGTGGCTCATGTCGGTTGTATTGTAATCACGGCCCGCCTCGGCTGCACCGTACAATGCATAGTGCTTCACACAAGCCATGATCGTATTATTGGCTTTCAGGTCACTACCCTGGTAACCTTTTACCATGGCTTTGGCAATCTGTGATCCCAGGAATGCATCTTCTCCATTACCTTCTGCAATTCTTCCCCAGCGGGGGTCACGGGCAATATCCACCATCGGTGAAAAGGTCCAGTTGATACCATCTGCACTCGCTTCTACCGCAGCGATCCTGGCACTGTTCTCAATCAACTTCATATCCCAGCTACAGCTTAATCCCAATGGAATAGGAAATACGGTTTCATAACCATGTATCACATCCATTCCGAAGATCAGCGGGATCTTTAACCTGCTTTGCTCCACCGCCACTTTTTGCACATCACGGATCTTGGCTACCGATTTAATATTGAACAATCCACCCACTTTTCCTTCTTTGATCTTTTTAGCAATATCTGAACTCTGCGCCTGGCCGGTCACAATATCACCACTGCCGGGCAGGTTCAGCTGCCCGATCTTTTCTTCCAATGTCATTTTTTTCATTAATGCATCAATGAAGCTTTTCATTTTAGCATCGTTGGTTTGTTGTGCTTTTAACTGGCTGAATGATGCCAGTAACAACGCAACCAACAGTACTGATACGATCCTTTTCATTATTATCCTTTTTATGTATGACTAAAAATTAAAACTGAATCTGGCTTTTATTGATTGTATACTCAATCCTGGTATTTCTAAATTTATCTATGATCTCCATTTTAATCACCGGATCCTTTGTCCACTCAATGGTTAGTAATCCATAATGATTATCCATTACCGGTCCTTCGATCCTGTTTTTATTCTGGGTAGCAAAATCCCAGGTAGAGGTGATACCACTGGCGGTAACATCATAGATAGGATATAAACCCGGTTCTTCCAGGCGGGATATCTCGGCATAATGCACATCACCGGTTAAGAACAATATTCCATTTGCCTGCGTTGATTTTATTAACTCCAGCATCCTTTTTTGCTCATGGGGAAAATTAGCCCATGCTTCGTAGCCATTATATTCAATGGAAAACTGTGAACCACTACAGATCAACCGGAGATCTGCGGGTTTTTTCAATTCCTCTCCCAGCCATTTCCATTGTTCCTCACCCAACAGGCTGCTATCTGTTGAAACATGTGGTTTATAATCGGGCCTATAGAAATAATGATCACGGGGCAGTTTCGCTGCCGTATCATATAATAATACATCGCTCCGAAATGTTCTCACATCCAGTAGAAGCACCTGGATGGTCTTATCTCCCTGCTGTATATATTCTGTTTTATAAATACCATCATGTTTCCGGCGTTCACTATTGGCCGGTTCTTTAAAGAATTCCATGAATATTTCTTTGGATTCTTTTTTATAAGGATACCATTTGCCGGCATCATTCCGGCCAAAATCATGATCATCCCAGGTGGCATACAATGTTGTGCTGCTGTCCAGTTTTTTAAAATCGGGTTGTGCCATCCAGCGGGTGTATTTATTCCGAAGCGTATCCATATTGTCCGTATCGCCATAAATATTATCGCCCAGGAAAATAAAGGCATCCGGTTTTTGTTCAGCGGCTAATGCCAATACAGGCTGCGGCTCATCCTGGTAGCCACAAGAACCAAAAGCGATCTTCGTAACCGCTGTTTCCTGTTTACAGCTCATCCAGCAAGCGGATAAAAGCAATACCGGTACAATCAATTTTTTACAGTTCAGCATTAGTTATCTATTTGATCAGTAATTTTTCCAATACCTTTTTCCAAATTGCATATCCTTTGGCATTCATATGCAGGTTATCCTTTAAAAAAATATCATCAAGGGGCGTCCCGTCAGCTTTCAGCATCGGCTGAAAGACATCTGCAAAAGCAGCTTTCTTATCTGTTTTTAAAAACGCTGCAATCTGCTGGTTCGCTTCTTTGTATTTTGTCAGCAAGTGCATCCGGCTCGGGCTGGGTTTCATTGATACATATAATAAAGGTACGCCGGCATATTTTGCCCGGATCAACTGATAAAGTGCTTTAAACCGCTGCATCACTATTCCAACGGTTACTGTGTCACTGGCAGCAAAATCATTCTCCCCGCAATAGATCACTATTTGTTTGGGCTGGTAGGGATAGATCACATCATA
>CAZTKV010000141.1:5787-6939 GCA_964614285.1 uncultured Chitinophaga sp.
CCGGTTACTTTCCACATCCTGGTCAGCATAATTGACCTGGACAGCATTTACCGTCGAAACATTGCCCAGGTCCGTTTGAATATATTCTCCTTTATTTCCAGTGGCTGCACTCCAGTAGGTTTTAGCTAATTCATCCACGGCATTATTGGGCAGGTATCCGCCCAGTGTGGATGATACCTGCACAGGTTTATTATAATTGAGCAGCATCCAGCCGGTGAAATAAGCAGATTTTCCGTTGACGCCATATTCCGTACCTGGAAATCCGGCAGCCGGAATATAATGAGGGTAATCTCCAAATGTTGTATTACAAAACATATGGCCATCCTTATCAAAGCTGGTTGGCCATACGCCCAATCTTCTTTCAAATGTGTTTTTTACCGAGAGAACCGTTGTTGAAATATGCCAATAGTTATTAAACTTATCCTGGAAAGTAGCGCCATGACCAGCGCCTCTTACAAACCCGCCCAGCTTTATACTCAATGGATCACTTTGTGCTTCAAAGGGGCCCAAAGGGTTATCACCTACTAACAAGCCATCTGCATAACCGCTGAATTCTGTCCCCGGGGCACCATATTGTAAATAATATTTCCCTTTGTATTTCGTCATATGGCTTCCTTCTATGAACGGGTCGAGAAAAGTGTTATCCATATGCTCACCAAAACGCTGCCAGCCATAACGCCAGGGTTCCAGTAAGTACATTTCTTTTCTCGTGCCGATTGGTTGAAATGTTTTCCGGTTGAGTTCAATACCATACATGGGAAATTTATTACTGCTCCCGTTGTACATATAAAGTTTACCATCATCATCTGTAAAGAAAGAAGGATCCCAGCCCCCGATTTCAAATGAATCTACAAGGGGTTTCCATTCATTCGCTTTGGGATTCGTACTCATCCAGATACTGAACTTGCTGGTATAGGTGGAACCAAATACGATCATGGTATCACCGATAATACCAACGGCCGGTGCACAAAGCTCATCATAGCCTTCATTCCAGGGACGTAAAAATTTCCGGGCATTGAATTTCCAGTTCAGCATATCCGGGCTCACCCAATATCCCCATTGATTGGTACTGAATAAATAATAATCCCCTTTGTAGGTTACCACTACAGGGTCCGCTGTTGCCCGGTGACGCCCCCATTCACTGAAATTAGG
>CAZTKV010000142.1:0-6938 GCA_964614285.1 uncultured Chitinophaga sp.
CCTTTTCCCCACCCTAAAAATCTTTGATTTTCAAATTGGCGGATTAACCCCGCCCCCTTACCTTTGCGGCCTGAAAATAACCCTCCTAATAAACACTTTATATGGCAAACGTTGGTAAAGTAAAACAGGTAATTGGCGCCGTAATCGATGTGCAGTTCGATGGCAAACTTCCTGAAATCTATAATGCGTTAGAATTGAAGAAAGAAAACGGTGATACACTGGTTCTTGAAGTGCAGCAGCACCTGGGTGAGGATAGTGTTCGTACCATTGCGATGGATGGTACAGAAGGTATTGTTCGTGGTACGGAAGTAGTGGATACAGGTTTGGCGATAGCTATGCCAATAGGTGAGGGTATTAAGGGTCGTCTTTTTAATGTAACCGGCGATCCTATTGATGGCTTGCCTGCAGTTAGCAAAGTGGGTGGCCGTCCCATTCATGGTATGCCTCCTATGTTTGAGAACCTGAGTACAGCTACGGAAGTACTTTATACGGGTATCAAAGTAATTGACCTGATCGAGCCTTATGCAAAAGGAGGTAAAATTGGATTGTTTGGTGGTGCCGGTGTTGGTAAAACAGTATTGATCCAGGAGTTGATCAATAATATCGCAAAAGCCTATTCAGGTTTATCAGTATTTGCCGGTGTGGGTGAAAGGACCCGTGAAGGAAATGACCTGATGAGAGAAATGATCGAGGCCGGCATCATGAAATATGGTGATGCCTTCAAACATAGCATGGAAGAAGGCGGATGGGATTTGAGTAAAGTCGATATGAAAGAACTGGCTGAATCAAAAGCTACCTTCGTATTCGGACAGATGAACGAACCGCCAGGTGCCCGTGCAAGAGTGGCCCTCTCTGGGTTGACAATTGCAGAATACTATCGTGATGGTGATGGACAAGGCAAAGGCCGTGACATCCTGTTCTTCGTTGATAATATCTTTCGTTTTACCCAGGCTGGTTCCGAGGTATCAGCGCTGTTGGGTCGTATGCCTTCTGCGGTAGGTTACCAGCCTACACTGGCTACCGAAATGGGTATCATGCAGGAACGTATCACTTCTACCAAAAATGGTTCCATCACTTCCGTACAGGCGGTTTATGTACCTGCGGATGACCTGACTGACCCAGCTCCGGCTACAACATTTGCTCACCTGGATGCTACAACGGTATTGTCAAGAAAGATTGCTGACCTGGGTATCTATCCTGCAGTTGACCCATTGGATTCGACTTCAAGAATTCTTTCTCCGCTGGTAGTGGGTGAGGCGCACTACGAATGTGCCAACAGGGTGAAATCAATGCTGCAGCGGTATAAGGAATTACAGGACATCATTGCCATCCTGGGTATGGATGAATTGAGTGATGATGATAAATTAGTGGTTAGCCGTGCAAGAAGGGTTCAGCGTTTCTTATCTCAGCCTTTTCATGTGGCAGAGGCGTTTACTGGTTTGAAAGGAGTACTGGTTCCGATTGAAGAGACCATTCGCGGCTTCAATATGATTATGGATGGTGAAGTGGATGAGTATCCGGAGGCTGCCTTTAACCTGGTAGGTTCTATTGATGATGCGATTGAGAAAGGTAAAAAATTACTGGCGGCTGCACAGGGTTAATCAGGCTATTTGCCAAATGGCTAATGTGCCTATTATTGCCGGGTTATCAAATTGACTAATTATGAATTTAGAAATATTAACTCCAGAAAAAAAACTGTTCAGTGGTGAAGTGTACGGTGTCCAAATGCCGGGTATTACGGGAAGTTTTGAAGTGCTGGATAAACATGCCCCGCTCGTAAGTGCATTAAAACCAGGCCGGGTAAAAGTGCTGAAAGACAAACAAAACCATTTAGTTAATTTCAATATACAAGGTGGCTTTGTTGAAGTATTAAATAACAAAGTTACTGTACTGGTGGAAGGAGCAAAGGAAGTAGAATAGTGTATTGATTATAATTTTTGAAACCCTCCTGCTACCGGGAGGGTTTTTTCTTTCCGGGTATTTCTTGCAGGAATAATGAATCAGGGCAGGATAGAATACCGAATGAACACCATTTTAGTGAATCAGCAACCTTTTTTAATTCCTCAATAAGTTTTATTTCGGGTTGTGAAAAATCAGCCCGAACCACTCCTTTTCTGGAAACATAATAGAACCTGATGTTGGTTCTTTTGTTTCCACTCAACTTTTGCCAGCGGTCAATCCGAAAAGAATCACAACTTTCTTTGTAGATCGTTACTGCCGACCAGTTATACTGATTTATTTTGTTTGCGGCAAAAGCTCCTCTGTATTCCCCCGATTTCTTACCTAACAGTATAAGATATTCAGTATGACCGTCATCATATTTCTTAGAATAAATGGTTTTTGAGCAAGAAGAAAATAATACCAGAATAAGCAGTACTCTTATCATACAATCCTAATTCTTTTGAGTTCTTTTTTTTAGTTCAATAAATCCTTTTGCTGAGTCTAACAGAGTTCTGGAGCAAAATTTTTCAATTGAAGGAAATTCAGATAATTTCTTAAATGCGTAAAGGTCTTCTTTCGTTAATAGGACATCAACAGGAAGTTGAGTTGAAAGTTTCCATTGATTTTTCGGGTTAATAGACTTACTGATACAACCGCAAATACCCTGAATTTGATATCGGGTAAGATACCTGTTTGCGCTGTCCTTAAATATTCCAACAAGTGTTCTGTAAGTTTCTTTTTTATACCGGAAACTATCTATCGAAATCTCAAAAAATTTATCGTTGTATGCTTCTTTGAATAATACTTGCCTTACAGGACCACAAGAAGAAACGCAGAACGATGCAATTATTAAGAGAGCAAAAGTTCGAAAAAAACTCATGTAATACTATTTAGGCTTTGCAATCTTTTTCTTCAATTCCCCCTCCGCCCAGGTAAATACTTTTTTCATCATATCTGTTTTCCTCAATTCATATTTACTCCTTATTTGTTCTTCTTCATTTGCTACCATTACAAACATCAGGTCTATTACCCGGGCAGAAATAAAATCTGTAAGACTATTTTCCAGCGGCTTGCTGATGAATGGAATGCTGTTGTAAATGTTAGTGATGCCGCTCCATTCTTTATCAGCGCCTTCTGTTTTAATGGTACTGTCTATTATCGGACGAAAACCCGTCATCAATCCGGGTTTCATTTCTTGCTTAAAATAATCAGTAGCAGCATGTGTATTATCTGTCACCAGGATTTTTGCAGCGTCTTTTATTGTCATGCTTTTCACTGCTTCTAAAAAAGCAGGTTTGGAAACAGCCACAGCCCGGGACATAGCGTTGGTAAATTTCCCGGTTACCTGGTTGATGGTTTTGTCGAAACCAAGATCACGGAGGGTCTTTTCAATTTTTGCTGCTTCTCCGGGAAATATAAACCGGACCAGTGGATTGCCGTCAGGATTGGCGAAGGCATCAAAACCCTTAAACAAGCCTTGTGATAAAGCATCTTTTAAACCCAATGCCATTTCCAGCTCAGAAGGAACAAGTCCAATATTTTTAAGTGTGTTGCATCCAATATTGAAGAACAGCAGTAGTGAAACAGGGATGAAAAGCAGTTTTTTCATTTAGTTAGTTTAACTGTGGATCGATGGGGAAATTGACCATCATTTCATAATCACCGCCGAGGTGTCTGAGAGAGTCCTTCCATATTTCTTCATACTTATGATGAAAAATAAGCTTGCGGCTGGCTTTTACTGTTAACCATGTTTTTTCTGTCATTTCATTACTCAACTGCCCCTCACTCCAGCCAGAATAACCGATATAAAAACGGATCTTATTGCTATCGATCTCCTCATTTTTTACCAGGTTGATCACAGCATCGAAGTCGCCACCCCAATACACTCCTTTAATTACCTCCTGTCCGCCGGGTATCAGGTCGGGGTACTGATGCAGAAAATGTAATGAATCCAATTGGACAGGCCCTCCATAAAAAACAGGCAGTTTATGACCTTCCAGTTCAGGTATCAATTCGTCCAGGGTATTCTCATATTGCCGGTTCAGTACAAAGCCAAAACTGCCTTCATCCTTATGTTCGCATAAGAATACAACCGTTCTTAGAAAATTAGGGTCTTTCAGGAACGGATCCGCAATCAGCAATATACCTGGTGCAGGTTCAATCATTCTTCAATTTAAGATGAAAAATCTTTTTTGAGAATTTCTGTTCAAAAAAAAGTAAGACCTGCTTTTTTGTAAAAACCCGTTAAAAATGCCGCTATACCCTGTTCAGGGGATAGCGGGCCACTCCGGAAATGTATTTTTGCAGAACCATCCGTTTTGAGGTTTGTTCTGCCAGTACGCTGATCGAAACAACGATTACATACTGATGTAGTATATTACGGCACAATTTTTTAGCATAAGTGAAACGCATATTTACAATAATCACCATTTTAATAAGCCTGTCGCTGATTGGCCTTATAGTCATACAGGTATCCTGGATCAAGAATATGGTACTGTTACGGGAGGAACAAATAAAACATAGTGTGGAGGAGAGTACCAAGATGGTAGGAAATGAGCTATCACAGCACAAAGGAAGTTATGCTGCCGGCACCAATAAAAAAGGGTTCCTTAAAGATGACTATGTCATTGATATATTTAAACCCGTTACCATCGGCAAGCGGTTTGATGCAGAGGAGATCAACAGGAAGATCAATAAAGCCTTCTTACAAAACAACCTGAAGAATATCAAGTTTGAGTTTGGTATAGCTACTTTTGACAGGTTCGATAATAATGTATTTGAGATTGTCTCGCCCAATTTTGCTGTGGCTTATGAAGATACACTGAATAATTTTTCATTCAATTGGGGATTGGAAGCGCTGAGTGGAACTGCTGGTGAGAACCTTGGTGTAAATGAAGTTTTATTTGTGATTATTCCCAACATCAAGAGCCTGGTAATAAAATCGCTACGCTGGAGAATAGCTACTTCAATACTTTTCACCATTATCATTATTGCAGCATTTTACCTCACTGTCCGTACTATGTTGCGCCAAAAGAAACTGGGGGAGATAAAGAATGATTTTATAAACAATATGACGCATGAGTTCAAAACACCTATTGCCACCATTTCATTAGCAGTAGATGCCATGCGAAATGAAAAAGTGATTAACGATAAAGAGAAAATGAGCTATTTCAGTGGTATCATTAAAGAGGAAAATCAACGGATGAACAGGCAGGTAGAGACTATTCTAAAAGCTTCACAACTGGAAAAACAGGAAGTAGACCTGAATTTGAAGCCAGTTCATGTGCATGAGGTGATAAAGGATGTAGTGGACAATTTTGCTTTGCAACTGGAGAATAAAAATGGAAAAGTTGAATTATCTCTCAATGCACAGAATGACCTGATCGAAGCTGATGATGTACATTTTTCCAACCTGGTAAATAACCTGGTAGATAATGCTGTCAAATATTCAAAAGAAAATACACCTCCTCTTATAAGGCTTGCCACTAATTCCAATGGGAAAAATTTTCTTATAAAGATCGAAGACAATGGAATTGGGATGAATAGGGATACAGTAAAGCGGATATTTGAACGCTTCTACAGGGCACATACCGGTAATGTGCATAATGTAAAAGGTTTTGGCCTGGGGCTGAGCTATGTTAAAACAGTGGTAGAAGCTCATAATGGCGATATAAAAGCAGAAAGCACATTGGGAAAGGGCAGCACTTTTACCATTGAGTTGCCATTAAAAAAAAGTTAAGAGTGCTTCAACCATAACAAACAGCCGTCTCCATAGCTAAGAAACCGGAAATTGTTTTGCAAGGCATAATCATATACTTTTTTCCAACCTGCCTGTCCGGTAGGCAGGTCATCGCCAATCAGGGCAGCGACTAATAATAATAACGTTGATTGAGGTTGATGAAAATTAGTGACGAGCCCCTTTATAATTTTAAATTCATAACCCGGCGCTATCAGTATCTGCGTTTTAGCAATTAGTCTTTCCAATTTATTTTCATCCATCCATTTTAATAATGATTGCAGGGCATCCCTGGCAGAAATATTTTCTTTGAGAGGCGCATATACTTCCCATTGGGAAAGCTCCAACAATTTATTAGTGTATTCTGCTGACTCCTGATCCCTGAACCCCGACTGCTTCACTCCCAGCCAATATAAGCTTTCAATTGTCCTTAATGAAGTTGTACCAACGGCTACAATTGCCTCTTCAAGATTGTTTAATATATTCTCAATAGTCGTTTTTGATACATCAATCCATTCGGCATGCATAGTATGTTCCCGCATGGTCTCGCTTTTCACCGGTTTAAATGTACCTGCGCCAACATGCAGTGTTACAAAATCTGTATGGATATTCTTTTTATGCAATGTTTCAAAAATAAAATTGGTAAAATGAAGTCCTGCTGTAGGTGCTGCTACTGAACCATCATGTTTTGCATAAACAGTCTGGTATCTTTCTGTATCGGACTCTTCAGCGTTTCTTTTGATATAGGGAGGAAGTGGAATAGCCCCGGCATAATGCAATACTTCGGCAAAACTAAGATGATCCGGCATCCACGATAGTTCAATGATGAAACTATCAGCTCTTTTTTCAATATACCGGGCTTGAAGAGTGATTTCATTTTTCCCCGATTGTATCTTCTTTTCCAGTACTTGCCCTGTTTTCCATTTGGAAGCACCACCCACAAGGCAATGCCACAAGACTTTTTCTTTTTGCAGCATCGCTGTAGTAATATCTGGATACTGTTCATGCGGCTCCAGGCAAAATATCTCGATGATTCCACCCGTTTCTTTTTGAAAGAGTAACCTTGCTTCAACTACTTTAGTATTATTAAATAGCAGTACCGAATCTTCTGGGAGGTATTTTGAAATATTACGGTAAGTATCTGTTTTTATTTTACCTTCTTTATAAACAAGCAATTTGGAAGCATCTCTTTCCGCTAATGGATATTTGGCAATTCTATCCTCGGGGAGAGAATAGGTATAGTCCTGTATAGATATATTTC
>CAZTKV010000143.1:0-3096 GCA_964614285.1 uncultured Chitinophaga sp.
CCATGCAGGTCTGTCATTACCTGGAAGAGATATGCCTGCATGATCTTTCCGATAGCTGCATAATTATTCTTCCCGGATTTTATTCCTTCATCAATGATATATTTAAAATCATTCAGCGGCCCGGCATAGATACTCACCCATTGGCGGTCGAAGTTGGTGCTGGTAATGCTGTACTGATCATATGCCTGGAACTGGCTGCCGGTGGGGCCCTGTGTCCATACCTGGCCCCAGTATCCTCCCAATACCTGGTAAGGATTGCCAAGATTGTATGCAGCATAGCCCAATGCTGTTGGCAAAACGAGATCAACAGATGCCTGTGTCGGATTATTGGGATCAACATTTACATCCAGGAAATTTTTTTTGCAGGATGATAGACCGAGCAATGCGATGGCAAGAACGGCCAGCTTTATTTTTCTTATTGTTCTCATGACTTACTTTTTAGTTTTATTAAAATGTTAACCTGACGTTGACACCATAATTTCTCATAGAAGGAATGGTACCATACTCATAGCCCTGTACATTACCTGTTCCAAAAGAACTGGTTTCAGGATCTGAGTAGGTATTCTCTTTTGGTGTCCATAACCACAGGTTTCTGCCGGAAAACCCTACGGTGATTCCTTTGATAGATTTATTCCTGAACAGGCTTGCAGGCAACCTGTAGGTCAATGATGCTTCTCTCAATTTTATAAAACTGGCGTCTATCAAATGTTCCATCGCAGTAGTGGAGCTGACAGAGGTCCAGTAGTTCTCTGCATTTTGAACCGGTGTTGTATTAACGGCATATTTTCCGTCCGGCATAAGTATTACGCTACCGGGTACCACAAATACCTGCCGGTTATTATATAAGGTGCGGGGATCAGTTCCAAGAAATTCCTGCAATGTTCTTGTTCTTGAAAAAAAGACTCCTCCTTTGCGTGCATCAAACAGGAATGATAAACTGAATCCTTTGTAAGAAAAACTATTATTGAGTCCGGCGAGAAAATCCGGCTGTACATTTCCGTGGATCTTTGCCTGCGGATCGATGACAGGATACCCGGTTGTGGCATCCACTACTATATTACCATCGGGTGATCTTAAAAATGATGAGCCAAAGAAAGAACCATAAGGTTGTCCTACCTGTGCCACCAATGTTCCGCCGCTAAAACCTCCCAGTCCCAGTTGTTCTGTTCCGGGGAAAAGCTCCACCACTTTATTTTCATTTTTGGTAAAAGTGGCTGTTATATCCCAGGTAAAACTTTTTGCCCGTACCGGTGTTCCTCTTAACAGGATCTCTACTCCTTTATTAGTAATAAGCCCGGCGTTTAAGGTTTGTGTTGTATAGCCTGATGTAGCTGCAATGGGCACTGTAATGATCTGGTCTTTACTTCTGTTGGAATAAACAGTTCCTTCAAAGGATATCCTGTTATTGAAAAGTCCGAATTCAAGACCCAGTTCATACGAAGTAGTGATCTCCGGTTTTATTTCCGGGTTACCAATGATATTACTCTGTGTAAACCCCGGTACACCATTTAATGGAAAGTTCACCTGTGAATTTTGCTGGCCATCACCCACTGTACCGGTAATGAATACTGATTCTAACAGGTATGGTGCTGCATCATTACCAACCTGTGCTGCACTGGCTCTTATTTTTCCATAGGAAATAAAGGCCGGCATCCTGAATGCTTCACTAAAGACAAACGAAGTATTCACACTGGGATAAAAGAAATTATTCTTTCCTTTTGGCAAAGTAGAAGACCAGTCATTTCTTCCCGTTATACCAAGGAATAAATAGTTTCTGAAAGAAAGATTGACATCTGAATACACTCCGTATAACCGGCGTATACTATTGAAGTTTGTGCTTCGTGGCGGCTGCGCCGAATTGGCCAGGTTATAATAGAATGGTATGGTCAATGAATTGATCTCGCTGAACTGAATGTCTACATTACGCTGCCTGATATTATGTCCCAGTAAGACGCTTAATGACAGATCCTGTGTAAGATCTCTTTTAGCAGTAGCGATCAGGTCTGATGTAAATTCTCTTATGTTGATGCCTGTTTCAGCATAATGCCCGTCAAATTTTCTTGAAAAGTTCTGGCTGTTGGGGTCAATCACCCTTTTGGATTCAATTTGAATACGCTTATCATTAGATACATCTGAACCTACCCGCAAACTGATATCGATCCATTTCACCGGTTTGAATCCAAGCTGAACATTCCCTAGTATCCTGTCCACTACAGATGTATAAGAATCTTCGCCGAGATAATACCAGGGATTGACGGTATAGGCACCATAATAACCATTCAGGTCATTGAATTTATTTTTATAGTCTTTAAGTTCCAATAAAGAAATGTCCCTGGGTGTTTGCAATACCTGGTCATATGGTGAATTGCCCTGACCCTGGATGGAAAGATCTCCTTTGGAACGTATATAATTAATAGAAGCCGAGCTGTATAATTTATCTGTCAGGTCAGCCGTTCCCGATAGTTTAACAGAATTTCTTCTGTATTCTGTTCCGGGCATTATTCCTTTCTGATCTATATTATTAAAGGATAAGAAATAACTGTTCTTTTCATTGTTCTGGGCAAAGGAAACATTATTGGTCATCGTTCTTCCGATGTCAAAAAACTCTTTTACATTATTTTTTAAACCCACATATGGTTTTACCCTTTGTGAATCGCCAATCTGTTGCCCCCATGGTTTAATTGATCCGTCGAATCTTGGCCCCCAGCTGAAATTCTCTCTTGAATCAGGTGCCCCCTGCCCGCCTTGTCCGTATTCATTCTGGTAATCGGGTAATTTTAAAATTGATTCGAGGTTATAAGAACTGCTGACAATGATCTCCGTTTTCTTTCCTTTCAGGCTTTTGCCTGTTTTTGTTGTAATAATAATAGCTCCGTTTGCAGCACGGGTACCATATAAAGCTGCCGCAGCCGGTCCTTTTAATAAGGTAACAGATTCCACATCTTCCGGGTTAATATCATTACCCCGGTTACCTGCATCCACCTGGTTATTCAGGTTATCACCTGCATCTGTCTGGGAGTTATCAATGGGTATCCCATCTACCACTATCAAGGCCTGGTTGTTGCCTGTTATAGATGTGCCTCCCCTGAACACTAC
>CAZTKV010000143.1:3196-6882 GCA_964614285.1 uncultured Chitinophaga sp.
GTAAGTAGCAACTTTTTCATAATTAAACTTTTTTCTGAGTTATCAGGTTTATTCCTTTGTTCATGACAAAGCCGCAACCCGATCTGCTACAAGAGAATCTGCATTTATCACCGAAACATGATTTGTCCTGACCGAAACATGATTTATAGAGCCGGGGAAAAAACAGGTGTGCAATTAGTAGTTCATCACTCCAGTATGAAGTGAATCACTGCATATACAATACTTGTTGCTTTGCCAAACGAAGTATGACATACAAACAATTGTATTTCGATTTTATTTGTGCTTACAGAAACATCCGGGTTACGGGTTCATGATAGTTTATTACCGTTTGTACTTCATTTAGTCCGTGAAAAGAAAAAAGATATTTTTTAACAGCGATCATGATAATACTACTGTCTATTATGCATTAGATTAATAGACAGAAAATTCCCGTATCCTAAAAAGCCTTATCAATCTAAGACCCGCTGCCATGATCAAAGACATTTATCTCAGAATCGTTTTTATTCCCCTGTTAGGAATAATGCTACCGCTGCTATCCGGTATTATTACCTATTCTTACTACTCCGCCGGGGAGCTGATCATTGCAAATGTGTTTTTTATTCTTACGTCTTTCATAATCTGGAGAGGAAGTAACTGGATACATACCAGCATCAGGCCGCTGTACGTTTCTGTTCCCGCTTCCTTTTTCAAAATCGCCTCTATCTGCCTTGCTTCGGGTCTTTATGGGGCCTGTATCGGAATACTCTCTGCACTAACATGGTTTCGCTTTTCAAAAGATGACTTTCACCGGGAACCCATTTACTTATTTATATCTCTTTGTGTGCTGACGGTCCTGGTTTTTACCCTTGTCTATGAAATCATTTTTTTACGGAAAGAAAGAGAGCTGGATTCCAAATTGGTAGATGAAATAGACCGTGAACGTACTCAGGCAGAATTACAGGCACTGACCAATGAGATGGACCCTCACTTCATATTCAATTCGCTAAACGCTATGAATCACCTCATCCTGAGCAATCCCGCCCAGGCACATTCATTTAACAACAAACTGGCACAGGTTTACAAATATTTTCTGTTGAACAAGAATAAAGAGCTTATCCCTTTACAGGATGAACTTGACTTTATTGATAATTATTTTTTCCTGCTCCAGTTAAGGTATGATAAGAAACTGCAGCTGCAGCTGGCTCTTGGAGAAAACTACGGTTCTGTTATGATCCCGCCTTGTGCATTACAGCTGTTAATTGAAAACGCAATAAAACATAATGAGTTTACTGCAGAGAATCCGCTAACCATCAAAATCATCATGAATGGTAAACACCTGAAAATAAGTAACAACATTAAACCAAAACCTTACTCTATTAATTCAACCAATATCGGGCTTAAAAACCTCAGCCTGCGGTTTAAACTGATTTGCCATAAAGATATTGTCATTGAGAACAACCAGGATTTTTTTACTGTGTATGTGCCATTGATCAAACAACCTTAAACCTATAACCATGACAAAGGCAATTATTATTGAAGACGAAAAGCTGGCCGTGAATGCATTATTGCATACTCTTTCCGAGATCACCGACACCGTCCATGTTGAAGCCATTTTGGGATCTGTAACCGAGAGCATTGCCTGTTTGTCTGCCTCCCCGGAGGTAGATATTATATTCAGTGATGTGCAGCTGTCTGATGGGTATTCGTTTGAGATATTTAAAGCCCTGGATGTAAAAACGCCGGTGATCTTTACTACAGCCTATGATGATTTTGTAATGAATGCGTTTGCTCACAACGGAATAGATTATTTATTAAAGCCGGTTGATAAAAAAGACCTGGAAAAAGCATTATTCAAATACCAGATGTTTGAAAAACATTTTACCAGTCATAATGAAGCCGTACAGCGTTTTGTAAAACAATATGATATTCCCAAAAAGAACAGGCTGGTGGTAAAGAAAGGGATAGAATACATTTCCCTCCGGCTGGAAGAAATAGTATTATTTTATACCGAAAACAAATTGGTTTATGTAATTGATGTACATGGAAAAAAATATATTGCCGAAAAAACACTGGGCGATCTTGAAGAAACACTGGATAACAGCCAGTTTTTCCGGGCCAACCGGCAATACATCATCAATATTAATTTTATACGGGGATTTAAAACATTTGAAAGGGTAAAACTACAGGTTGATCTGAATGTGCCTGAAATAAATCATATTATCATTATCAGCCAGGAAAACACCCCTCAATTCAGAAAATGGATGTATAATGCCTGATGTGTACTTTCAAAAAAGCTGCGCTAACTTATTGCCTGCTTATTGTATTTATTGCGGTACTCTATTGGTGTTAATCCTGTTATTCTTTTAAAAATGGTGCGAAAGGCTTTTGTATCTGTATAGCCTACATCAAACATCACTTCATTGATGTTCTTACGGCTGCTCTCAAAACTTCTTTTAGCTGCTTCTATTTTTACCCGTTGAATATACTCCAGCACAGAATTATTGGTCGCCTGTTTAAACCGCCGCTCAAATGTTCTCCGGCTTACGGCTATTTTACCGGCCAGTTCATCAATGGTAATACGTTCATGAATATTTTTCTCAATGTACTCCTGTGCTTTTCTCACTTCTTTATCGCCGTGGTCTTTTTGCCCTTTGAACATCGCAAAAGCGGACTGGCTGTCGCGGTCGATATCAATGGCAAAATACTTGGAAGCCAGAATAGCTGTTTCCCGGTTAGTATATTTCTCTACCAGGTACAATAAGAGATTCCAGTAAGAATTGGCACCGCCACTGGAGTAGATCCTTTTTTCTTCTGTTACTATATTTCCTTCCACCATTTCCACTTCGGGGAACATTTCCCTGAATTCATTCATAAATCCCCAATGTGTCGAGCATTTTTTTCCATTGAGTAACCCTGTAGCAGCCAGTAAAAAAGCACCCACACAAAGTGAAGCCACTTCTGCTCCTTTATCATATTGCTCTTCAATCCACGGTATCAGTACCTTGTTTTTATCTATGGCCGTTTTCATATCACCAAACAAGGCGGGAATAAAAACAATATCTGTTTTCTTTACCTCTTTTATCTGCCGGTCAGTATGAACAGCAAACATTCCGTTATTCAACTGCACCTCTTTCTTCGCTCCTACCAGTTCCACATCAAACAAGGGCTGCTTGCCGGCAGCCACTAAAAAATGATTAACAGCAGTAAACAGGTACTGCGGATCAGCAATGGCCTGCATCACCGATGATTCAGGCACCAGGATGGATACTTTTTTCATTGGATAAAGATAGGAGAACGGCCTGTCGCAATCAACCCCCTAAACTGTCATATATGCCACCTGTAAAAAACAGGCCGGCTTACCATCTTTGTGCTGCCGGTTTATGGTTAATCAAAAAATATGACCCGTCTGCATTCCTACTTAACATTCAATGGCAACTGCAGGGAAGCCATGACCTTTTATAAAAAATGCCTGGGTGGCAAACTGGTAATGCAAACCATTGGTGAGTCGCCAATGGCAGCCCGCATGCCAAAACAAATGAAAGATTGCATCCTGCACTCCACACTCAGCAATGAACAACTGGTACTGATGGGTTCCGATATGGTACCTGAATCAGGGCTGATAAAAGGCAATGCGGTTTCATTAATGCTGGATTGCAAAAACGAAAAAGAGATAAGAAGCTGTTACAAAAAACTATCTGCCGGTGGCC
>CAZTKV010000144.1:0-6879 GCA_964614285.1 uncultured Chitinophaga sp.
AACTCTTCCGGATTTTTCCATTTTGGATGATTCTCGGATGTGCGGTAAATGCCATGCCCGATATACACATGACGGCCATAACTGTTACGGCTCCACCAGTCCAGCATTTTTGCATAATCAATTTTATCATGGCCGATCTCAAGATAGAGCTGCGGGGTTACATAATCGATCCACCCTTTCTGCAACCATAATAAAATATCAGCGTACAGATCATCATAGTTGGTTTGCCCGGCACGGGTATCGCTTCCTCTTAAAGGATCCTTATCCTTATTTCGCCAGACACTGAAAGGAGAAATACCAAAGCGGCACATCTTTTTTTCCTCTTTAATGGCTTTGCTCAATGCCAGGATGATTGAGTCAACATTGCTCCTCCGCCAGTCGTCCTTGCTAAGTGTGCTTCCCGAACGGTTATAGGATGCTGCATCAGGAAACTCTTTCCCGGGAATACGATAGGGGTAGAAATAATCATCCATATGGATGGCATCTACGTCATACCGTTTTACAATATCACGAACTACTTTTATTACAAAGGCCTGCGCCTCTTTATTTCCCGGATCGAAATATTTCTTATCACCATAAGTCAGGAACCATTCAGGATGAACACGGCTGATATGATTGGGAGCAACAGAAGACTGACCAATATGATGAACAGCCCGGTATGGATTCAGCCAGGCATGAAATTCCATTCCCCGTTTATGAGTTTCTTCGATCATGAACTGAAGAGGATCGTAATAGGGAGAAGGAGGTTTGCCCTGCTGACCAGTCAGCCACTGGCTCCAGGGTTCATATTGAGAGGGGTAAAATGCATCTGCTGCCGGACGGATCTGTACAATCATGGCATTCATTCCGTTTCGCTGGTGCAAATCCAGCAAGCGGATATAATCTGCTTTTTGTTTTTCAGGGTCAGTAAGACCCGCTTGTGGCCAGTCGATATTATTAACAGTAGCTATCCAGACACCCCGGAATTCATACTTCGGTTGCGCCAGGGTAAGTTGAGTGGAAAGAAGAATAAAAAGTAGTAACAAGGTAGCGGCTTGCTTCATGTTTGTTTTCAGGTTCAGAATGAATAATCTGGCGAAATTACATCATTCAGCCCCATCCCGTATCTTATCGAGCAGGTCACTTAAAAGATTAGCATCTTTTTCTGAAAGATTGCTCAGGACAGCATCCATCTCATCCTGCTTTGCATCCAATCGTTCTAATAATTTTTTTCCTTTATCAGTAATAACTACGTCTACAAGACGACGGTCATTTTTACAAGTCACTTTTTTAACTAATCCTTTTACAATAAGCCGGTCCACAATTCGGCTGGTATCGCTCATTTTTTCCAGCATTCTTTCTCTTATTTGCAGTGTAGAAAGAGGTTGAGGAAAACTACCCCTGAGAATACGAAGAATATTGAATTGTTGTGAGGTGATGTCTTCTGACTCGAAGATGCTTTTAGTTTTATCTTTCATCCAGGCCAGTGTATAAATAAGATTGATACTCGCTTTCTGGTGAGCATTACGAAATTTGGCCTGTTGTATGTCTTTTTCAATACCCATACTCCCGCAACTTATTATTAAATGTAAAAAGTTTTGGGCTAAGCTGACAAGCTTACCCAAAACTTATTGATACTGCTCAAAGGTATTTTAATTATTGTAGTAGAACTTTTCTTCTACAATTTTCCCGTTTTTCCAGCGCTGAACTGCCAATTGGGTATAGTTTCTTACGCCATAGTCTTTGTGGGTATAATCAAACCACCATTCTGTTACAGCCAGGTCATCGCTGTAAACAGTATTTACCACTTTAGCTCCGCGAAATTCAGTAAGCCCATTTACAAAAGCTTCCTCGTACTGGCGATTGATAGCTTTGCCTTCACGGGCCGGGTAGTTGTTGTCCTGCATTACCACATCGTCTGCATAAAACTTATCAAAGGCATCGAGGATTTTTCCTTCCAGGATCATCTGGTTCAACTGGTCAACATTTGTTCTTAAGTCGCTCATAGTATTATTTTTTTCGTTATAAATATTTGAGAGGGCAAAATTAATGTTGCAACATTGATTTTCCAAAAAATATTTACTTTTATTGATCAATTAGCCATTTATTAACATTACAGGGGCAGCAACCGTGTATAAAAATCCCTCTTTGAGGTATTGGCGTATATGCAGAAAATCGGTTGTTTTACTGATCGAACCACCAACCATTTAATTTTATTTTTATGAAGCTACTTTCCGAATCCATCCGCAGCTTTTTTGAAGGCTTTGCTTCCTTCTACACTTCTATCTACCATGAAATAAAGAATTGGTAGATCAGTACATAGCTCAAGTTGCTGCTAACGAATATTTATCAGGAGGCCGGGTTGCTACCAGCTTCTTTTTTCAGCTGACCGGAGAGCTTAAGAATAGTAAAAAGGTGATGTGCTTCATGCAGCAAAAAGAAATTGATCCATTGCAGCAGCGTCATTTCTCCCATAGCGGGGTGGATGCCTTTTTTTATAAAATCTGTTTCTGGTAATGATACCATCCCCGATGCAATTTCTTTCCGGGTGGTAAGCATATCATGCATGATCTCTCTTATAGATTTACCGCAATTATCATGAAATAAGGGATCTGTATCGGCCGTATAGCGTTCAAATACAGGATTTGCACCTTCAAGTATCTGTTTTACCCGTTTAATAAAAGTATGCTGGTAGGTTTGCAGGTGAACTATGTTTTCAAAAATGGACCATTTACCTGTTATTATTTGCCTTCTTACCTGTTCTTCTGTAAGATCATCAATCAGGTCGACCAGTGTTTTGTGCTGGTATTGCAGGCGGGTGGATATGTGTGATGGTATTTGCATAATACAGCCTTTTAATAATTAGTCATTGCTCCACACTTTGGTTCCTTCAGAACAATTGGCACAGATATCAATATTCTTTCTTCCTTTTAATATCTGCTGCCTGAATTTACCATACTCACCATTTGTCCATATTTCTTTAAATGATTTTTTCTTAAGGTCTCCCAACTGGTGTTGTGCATCTTTATCAAAACAACAGGGCGCCACCAATCCGTCCCAGGTAATGACCGGATCGTGCCATAGCCGCCAGCAATGATTGGAAAGTTTTCCTTTAAATGTATATCCATCGGAAGTTTTCTGATAGCGGCTGTATTTATCAATAGTTGGTATCAGCTGATTGGGGTCATTCTTATAATCATATACCTGGGCTGTTTTGAACCATACATCATCCACCCCGGTTTCTTTGGCTAATTTTTTTACATCTTCTACCTGGTGCTCATTAGGTTTTACTACCAGGAACTGAAACACCACAAATGGCTTCTTGCTCTTGAGTTCCTTCTTCCATTTCACAATATTCTTTGCGCCTTCAATTACTTTATTCAGTTGCCCGCCTACACGGTATTGTTCATATACATCTTGTGTGGTGCCATCTATTGAAATGATCAGGCGGTCCAGTCCGCTTTCAATGGTTCTTTTTGCATTGGCATCAGTAAGGTAATGGGCATTGGTGGAAGTGGCCGTATAGATCCTCTTTTTGGATGCATACTCAACCATATCAAGGAAAGATGGGTTGAGATAAGGCTCGCCCTGGAAATAGAAAACGAGGTAAAGAAGTTCTTTATGTAACTGATCAATTGTTTCACTGAAAAAATCTTTTTGCAACATTCCGGTAGGGCGGGTAAAGGCCCTCAGTCCACTGGGACACTCAGGGCATCGCAGATTACAGGAAGTAGTAGGTTCAAATGAAATCGAAACAGGATAACCCCATTGCACCGGCTTCTTTGTCCATTTACTGATATAATAACTACTCATCACTTTTACCCCGTTCCAGGCCCGGCGGGGCGTAAGCTTGGATAGTAAATTGAAACTGTCTCTTCGGTTAAATCGGCTCATCAGGAGTAAAGTTAAGTTGGTATCTTCAAATGCTTTTCCGATGAAATACCCGATTATTCCATACCGTATTTTTCCGCTCGGTGATTCAGCCCTCACTATTGATTTCGGAAATGTAATAGATGAGGATGTCAATAAGTGTGTATTTGCCTGTTTTCACCAGTTGCAACAAGATCCCCTGCCCGGAATAATTGAGTTGATCCCCGCTTACAGTTCTCTCACGGTTTGTTATGACGTAGTCACTGTGAAAAAAAGAGTTCATAGCGGTAAAACTGGATTTGAATCGATAAAAGAATGGGTTGAAGGTAAATTAGATCAGCCATTCTCGTTTGATGAAACAGCGACAGTTGAGGTAAAAATCCCTGTTTGTTATGCTGTTGAATTTGCCCCTGATATTGAACAATTAGCCAGAACCAGGGGGCTCTCTCCCGAAGAGGTAATAGAAATTCATACATTAAAATCGTACAAAGTATACATGCTGGGTTTTTTGCCTGGCTTTGCCTATATGGGAGAAGTGGATGAAAGAATTACAATGCCGAGAAAACAACAGCCACAAAATATTTTGCCCGGTAGTGTGGGTATTGCGGGCAAACAAACAGGCATTTATCCCTTTGCATCACCGGGAGGCTGGCAAATTATTGGACGGACACCTTTAAAACTGTTTGATATTGAGAAAGAGAACCCGGCTTTATTGAAAGCCGGGCAAACAGTTCGGTTTTACTCAATCAGTAAGAATGAGTTTGAAAATTATTAAAGCAGGGGTGTTAGATACGATACAGGACCTGGGCCGGTATGGTAACAAGCAGCTGGGTATTAATCCCGGCGGGGTTATGGATAAGGTCGCCATGCAAACGGCTAATGCCCTGGTCGGAAATGATTTATCCGAAGCGGTTATTGAATTGCATTATCCTGCATCTGTCTTTTTGTTTTCTCGGCCAGCCCTTATCGCCTTGAGTGGGGCTGACTTTTTAGCCAGTATTAATGGGGAACCTGTTGCTAATCTTCGTGTTATTGCAGTGAATAAAAATAATGCACTTCAATTTCATAAACCAGTAAATGGAGCAAGAGCCTATCTCGCTGTTCATGGGGGATTTGAAATAGAAAAATGGCTGGGAAGCGGAAGTACAAACCTAAAGATTAAAGCCGGCGGTTTTCGTGGAAGGGGTTTAAGTAAAAGCGATGAGATTCCTTTCAAATGCAATATTGATTTCTCAGCACTTTTTAATAAAAAGGAATTCAAGGTATTGCCCTGGTCGGCTGATACATGTTTTGCAGAGGATTCAAAAGAAGTATTTGTTTTACCAGGTAACGAGTGGGATAAGCTGACTGTTACATCAAAAGAAATATTTACCAGCACTCCGTTTGTAGTAACCAAACAATCCGACAGGATGGGATATCGTTTAGGTAATAATCCGCTCAGCTCAGTTTCAACGGAAGAATTAATTTCTTCTGCAGTTGATTTTGGTACTATTCAGTTACTGCCAGATGGAAAATTGATCGTGTTGATGGCAGATCACCAGACTACCGGCGGCTATCCCAGGATAGCCCATGTAATTACAGCACATCATTCAAGACTGGCGCAACTCAAAACAGGGGACGGAATCTGGTTCCGGCTGACAGACCAGCTAACGGCAGAGGAATTATTGTTACAACAAAAAAGACATTTGCTGCAACTTCAAAATGCTTGTACTTTCAGGTTACACCAATACTTACAAAAACATGGATATTAACTGTGATATGGGTGAAGGCATCGGTAACGAAGAACTCATAATGCCTTTTATCAGCTCGGCTAATATTGCCTGCGGATATCATGCAGGAGATGTTGAAACGATGCAGCATATAATAGAATTATGCAATAAGAATCATGTTGCTATTGGTGCACATCCATCCTTTCTTGACAGGGAAAATTTTGGAAGAACCGAAATAGGGCTGCCTGTTGATGATCTGTATGAACTCATCACTCAGCAACTTATAATTCTCAATGAAGTGGCTTCCTCTGTTGATCAAAAATTGGTGCATGTAAAACCACACGGGGCACTCTATAATATGTCTGCCAAAGATGCATTAGTGGCAAGTATTGTTGCAAAAGCAGTAAAGGATTTTGATAATGATCTTGTATTGTTTGGCTTAAGCGGCAGCCATTCTGTTCGTGAAGCAAAAATGGCCGGATTAAAAACACGCAGTGAAGTATTTGCCGACAGAACTTACCAGGATGACGGTACACTAACGCCCCGTACAGTATCAGATGCATTGATCACAGATACAAACGAAGCGGTAGAACAAGTATTGCAAATGATGAACGAAGGTACTGTTACCACTTTGTCAGGAAAAAAGATACCTGTGGTGGCCGAAACAGTTTGTATTCATGGTGATGGGGTACAGGCGGTTGAATTTGCCAAAGCAATTTATAATGCTACCCAAAAATAATTCTGCCATACTAGGTGCGGCCTTTTTAATGGCTACTTCCGCCATTGGCCCCGGGTTTCTTACGCAGACTTCTTTGTTTACTGAACAATTGCTGACCAGTTTTGGGTTTGTAATTCTTATTTCAGTATTACTTGATATCGGAGCCCAGCTCAATATCTGGCGAATCATTTCTGTTAGTGAATACAGGGCACAGGATATAGCCAACAAACTCTTGCCGGGTCTTGGTTTTTTTTTAGCCGGGCTGATTGCCTTTGGTGGCCTGGTATTTAATATCGGCAATATTGCCGGAACAGGATTGGGGTTGAATGTACTGACAGGTATTGATACGAAAACCGGAGCTATAATCAGTTGTATGATTGCCTTAGGAATTTTTTGGTATTCGGAAGCGGGGAAGCTGATAGACATATTTGTGAAGATCCTTGGTTTACTGATGATCGGTCTTACTGTGTATATCGCCTTTTCTTCACAACCTCCTGTTGGCGAGGCATTGTTCAGAACAATATGGCCGGAGAAAATAGATGTCATGAAGATTGTGACACTGGTGGGTGGTACAGTAGGAGGATATATTTCATTTGCCGGGGC
>CAZTKV010000145.1:0-5207 GCA_964614285.1 uncultured Chitinophaga sp.
CCCTTTTACTTACTAACCCATTAAATTCTATTGCTAAGTTACAATTATGCCCCACATTTCAAAATAAATTTTTAGTGCTGTGAATAACTTACGAAGGCTGTCATGAGAGGAAAAAGTAAATAATTTTCAAAGAGTATATTTTTTTAATTAAATGATTGTCAGGTAGTTAAAAGATGTTTATAGAACTAGTTAATAAATCTCAAATGTATCTGTATTATATTTTTTGACTTTTTCGAATGACAAAAAGGCTGAAAAAATTATCCTGATCCAAATGGTAATAAATTTGTTATATAATCTGTTCAACTAAACGTTTTTTAGACATGACAAGCGAAATTATGATAGTCTCCCTGGTGTTTTTAGGCATCAGTTTTCTCGTCTCAGCCATCCTTAAGAGTAAGTTTACGAAATATGCTAAAGTGCCTCTTTCCAGCGGCTTGTCAGGCCGGGAAATTGCCGAAAAAATGCTCCGGGAGAACGGAATTTATGATGTAAAAGTGACGTCTGTAGAAGGCTTTTTAAGCGACCATTATAACCCGGTAAATAAAACAGTGAACCTGAGCCCGGATGTGTACAACGGAACCAGCGTTTCCGCTGCAGCAGTGGCTGCCCATGAATGCGGTCATGCAGTTCAACATGCTAACGCCTATGGACCGTTGGTTTTCAGGAGCAAAATGGTTCCGGCTGTTCAGGTAAGTTCGATGCTGGTTAACTGGATTTTGCTTGCAGGAATGATCATTTTAGCGACCACAAAGAACCCTACAGTTCTACTGATTGGTATTATTGTCATGAGTGTAACCGTCCTTTTTACCCTTGTTACCCTGCCCGTCGAATTTGATGCCAGTAAGAGGGCTTTAGCATGGCTTGACAGAACCAATGTTACTAGCCCCGATGAATACCCGAAAGCGAAAGACGCTTTAAAATGGGCGGCAACTACTTATGTGGTGGCTGCTTTAGCAGCAGTTGTTACTCTTATACAATATATAATGATATATATGGGAAGCAGGGACAGAAGCTGATTTTCTTAACATAAGTCAATTAATTTCAAATCCTTTCTTAAAGCCGTGCAGCAATTTGCACGGTTTTTTTTGTCTTTAAGTTTTCGTTAAATATTTTCGCCACATACTAAAATTCATGAATATGAGAAAAACAGCAGCTCTGCTACTGGCGGTAACCCTTTGTTCCGTCCAGTTTTTATGGGCCCAAACAAAAACCGTAATTGGAAAAGTGACTGATGCAAGCGGTGCCCCTCTGGCTAATGCATCGATCACAGTCAAAGGATCCCGGAGTGGCACAGCCTCGGGTGCAGATGGAACATTTTCACTTTCTGTGCCAGACAATGCAAAAGTTTTGGTTGTTTCGGCCGTGGGTTTCGAAGCACAGGAAGTTGCGATTACAGGATCTCTTCTTTCCATTTCACTTAGGGAGGGGGGTAGCCGCAATATGGATGAAGTGATTGTGGTGGGTTATGGTACAAAGATCAAAAAAGACCTCACGGGTAATATTGCCCGGGTAAAGGGATCCGAAATTGCCAATACTCCGGTTGCCAATTTTACACAAGCTCTTCAGGGCCGTGCAGCCGGGGTCTTTGTAGAATCTCAAAATGGTAAAGTGGGAGAAGGTATTAAAGTAAGAATTCGTGGTGCCGGTTCTATCAGTGCTTCCAATTCTCCACTATATGTTGTGGATGGTGTGCCTATCAACAGCGACCCTAATTCTGGTAACTCTCTTGCTGATATTAATTTCAATGACATTGAAACATTTGACATCTTGAAAGATGCTTCTGCGGCTGCTATATATGGTTCAAGGGCTGCTAATGGAGTGGTATTGATTACTACAAAAAAGGGTCGTGCAGGAAAAACCCAATTGAATGTCAATATGCAATATGGTACTAATAAGCCAACCGGATATCGTGGTTTTTTAGATGCAAAAGAATTTGTAGATCTTCTCCGGGAAGCTGCTATTAACAGTGACAATATTGAAGGTGTTGATCCGTTGGATCCTGCACAATACCCGGGTTCCTGGTTACAATTTGCTGAAAACAGGCTGACCCGCTACTCAGGCTTTTCAGACTGGAGAACACTTCAGACAAATACCAACTGGGAAAAACTGGCTTTTAATGAAGATTCAAAAACAAAGTTGATTGATGTAAGTGCTTCGGGCGGTACTGATAAGACCCGTTTTTTCGTTAGCGGTGGTTTCAATGACCAGGATGGTATATTATTCGGAAATAATTTTCAGCGTATATCAGGCCGTTTTAATCTTGATCATGAGGCAAGCAACAAAGTAAAGCTAGGATTTAACCTCAGTGTTGCAAGAACAATTGCGAATCGGGTGGCTGATGACAATGAGTTTTATACTCCTATGCAGATCGTAGCACTTGCTCCTATCACCCCGGTCAGAAACCAGGCTGGTGTTTTGTACGATCGTCCTACAACAACCTATTACAATCCCCTGATTGAATTAGAAGATTCCCGCTATACTTCAACAGTATTTCGCAATATAGGAGGGCTATATTTTAATTATAAAGTTACACAGGGCCTTGTATTTAAATCAGAGTTCGGAGTAGATATTCAAAGCCAAAGTGATGACCGTTTTTATGGTGCCAGAACTATTATTGGCCAATCAACTAACGGCTATGGTGAGGCCACATGGTTCAGGAGATTTAACTATAATACTAATAACTACCTGAATTATACAAAAATATTTGGTGGCGTGCATGACCTGGATGCTACAGCTGGTATGTCTTTCCAAAGCTTTACAACTGATTTGTCTTTTGTGTCAGGAGAAGATTTTCCTGTAGATGCATTGAAAAAACTTGCCAGTGCAGGACGTATTACCGGGGGGTCTACATCTACAAGTGAATCTGCCATACTATCCTACTTTGCCAGGGCAAACTATAAATATGATAACAAATACCTGCTTTCACTGAGTGGTCGTATTGATGGCTCATCCAGGTTTGGTAAAGAAAACAAATATGGATTTTTTCCTGCCGTATCTGCGGGATGGATATTAAGTGAGGAAAATTTCCTGCGTAATTCCGATTTTATCAGCTTCCTCAAATTGAGAGGTAGCTTTGGTCTTACAGGTAATGATGCTGGTTTCGGAGACTTTGCCCAATTAGGTTTATGGGGGGCAGCGAAATACAATAACGTATCAGGTCTTGTACCTACCCAGCTTGCCAATCCGGAACTAAAGTGGGAGAAATCAGCACAGACTGATATAGGTATTGATTTTGGATTATTTGATAATCGGTTGACAGGTGAATTGGATTATTATGTTCGGAATACCAGAGACCTGATCTATAATGTTCCGGTTCCCGGAACTAGTGGGTTTGCCACACAAACAGTGAATATTGGTTCGATGCAGAATAAGGGCTTTGAAATTGTGCTGAACTCTGTAAATGTAAATAGCCGTGATTTTAAATGGAATTCCAGTCTGAATGTATCTAAGAATAAGAATAAAATCACTAAGCTTGATGGTGACCAGACACTGATACCCGGTAATGATGGCCGCTACCTTAATTCGCTGATCGTAGGAGAAGGTATCGGCGTTTTCTATGGACCTAAGTTTGCAGGTGCAGATCCTGCAAACGGAGATGCTCTTTACTACCTGCCTGACGGAAAAACCACTACAAATGACTACAATGATGCGGGAGATTTTGTGGTGGGTGATCCTAACCCGGACTGGATAGCAGGGTTAAATAACAACTTTAGCTACAAAGGCATTGAACTGAGTGTTTTATTTCAGGGTGTTTTTGGTAACCAGATTATGAATGGTGCTGGTGGTTTTATGTCTGCCAGTTTTGACTGGTTCGATAATCAAACCAGAGACCAATTAGACCGTTGGCAGCAACCTGGTGATATCACCAATGTTCCCCAGCTTCGTTTAGGATATGGAAATGGTATTGGTGCCTCCAGCCGCTATATTGAAAATGGCTCTTATGTAAGGTTGAAGAATATTACGTTGGCGTATAATCTTACTAGTAAGGTATTGAACAAACTGAAGATTCGTTCAGCCAGGTTTTATGTAACTGGCGTTAATCTTGCCACTTTCACAAAATATACAGGATGGGATCCGGAAGTAAATACTGACTATCGTGCGGGCAACCGTAACCAGGGCAGTGATTTCTATGCTGCTCCGCAGATTAAGTCATTAACATTCGGTATTAACCTCGGGTTCTAAAAAACTAAAATGAAAATCATTATGAAAAAATATATTTCCATAGTAATGATACTGGCGGTGCTGGTATCCTCCTGTGCAAAAAAGCTGGATCTTCTTCCCCAGCAAAGTGTGGCGGAAGAAGTGGCACTAAGTTCTGATGCCAATGTTAAAAAAGTACTCAACGGCGCTTACGATGCCATTAGCAGTGGTAACTTATATGGAGGAAATGTTTTTCTCTTTTCTGAACTATTAGCTGCCAACGATGAAATACGTTGGGAAGGAACATTTAATCAACCCCGTGAAGTATGGTTAAAGTCCATGCTTACTACTAATAGTTTTGTAAGAGACATTTGGTTAAATGCATATACTACTATTAATATCTCAAACAATATTCTGAGCGCCATTAATGTAGTAAATACGGCTGATCAAAACAGGGTGAAAGGGGAAGCTTTATTCATCCGTGCAGCTATGTATTTCGAACTGATTAAGTTTTATGCTAAACCATACAGTGCAGGTTCAGTTTCAACAGCTCCCGGAGTACCACTTGTTTTGACTCCAACGAGAGGAATTGATCAGTCATCGTTTGTACCAAGAAGCACGGTAGAGCAGGTATATACACAGATATTATCTGATCTGAATGAAGCGGAGGGCTTATTGCCTAATACTAATACTGTATATGCAGCAAAACCAGCAGCAGCAGCTTTGTTAGCAAGGGTATATCTGCAAATGGAACGTTTTGGAGATGCAAGGGATGCCGCCAACAGGGCTATTACTGTTGCTACAGCAAATGGGAAAAACCTTGCCGGTACTTATGCCGCAGCGTTTAACAATTCTGCAAACTCAGTTGAATATTTGTTTGGCATTCAGGTTAGTGCCCAGGACGGGGCTAACAATATGCATTTGTACTGGTCTATTCCTGCTTATGGTGGTCGTGATGGTGATGTTTCTATCCAAGCCACCCACCTTGCCTTATACAGCGCCGGTGATGCAAGGCTGGCATTATTCTATGTTGGAGCTGGTGATACCAGAAGTGGAAAATGGCAACA
>CAZTKV010000145.1:5307-6807 GCA_964614285.1 uncultured Chitinophaga sp.
AGATAGCTTAAATTCTTTTCTATTTCATCTTCCAGTAACAGGGTAGATGAAATTTTTCCGGTACCGTTACAACTTGGACAAACTTCCTGTGTATTGATATTCATCTCAGGCTTCATCCGTTGGCGGGTAATTTGCATCAGGCCAAATTTGGAAATAGGAAGTACTGCATGTTTGGCCCTGTCAGGCGCCATGAACTCTTCCATTCTTTCCATTAGCTTTCTCTTATTGTCGGGCAACTTCATATCTATAAAGTCAACGACAATAATACCACCCAGATCTCTCAGGCGAAGCTGGCGGGCAATCTCTTCGGCAGCTTCCAGGTTTGTTTCCAGTGCGTTTTGTTCCTGGTTATTACTTACACTTTTATAACCGCTGTTTACATCTATTACATGCAGGGCTTCTGTATGCTCAATGATAAGATAAGCACCGCTGTTAAGATTTACTGTTTTCCCAAAAGATGATTTAACCTGCTTGGTAATACCAAATGAATCAAAGATGGGCGAACCATTTTGATAAAAAGAAACGATGTCAGCTTTTTCCGGTGCAATGCGCTGAATGTAATTCTTAGTATCGCTGTAAATATTCCTGTCATTAACAACGATCTTATTAAAGTCTTCATTCAGCAGGTCACGGAGAATACTTGTGGTCTTTGTTTGCTCACTAAGAATCTTTGCAGGCGCTGCGGCTCCTTTCAGATTTTGCTGGATGCTTTTCCACATGTCCACTAGGGCTGAAAGATCTTCATGTAATTCGGCAGTATTTTTTCCTTCAGCAGCAGTTCTTACAATTACACCAAAATTTTTTGACTTGATCGCCTCGACTATCTTCTGTAATCTTTTTCTTTCTTCAGAAGAGTGAATCTTTCTCGAGACCGCAACAATATCATTGAATGGTGTCAAAACCACAAAACGGCCAGGTAAAGAAATTTCGCAACTCAGTCTCGGGCCTTTTGCTGCAATCGGTTCTTTAAGTATTTGAACAAGAATATTGGGTTTACCGCCCAACACTTCGTTAATCTTTCCTGTTTTGACGATTTCCGGCTCGATAGTGAATTTGCTGAAATCAAGTCCTTCCTCGCTTTTGTCGGACATACACATACCGGTGAACTTGAGCAGCGATTTTGCATAAGGACTCAGGTCTGTATAATGCAGAAACGCATCTTTTTCAAATCCCACATCCACAAAAGCAGCATTCAGCCCGGGTATCAGTTTTTTTACTTTTCCCAGGTATAGGTCTCCCACTGCAAAACGGGCATCGCTTTTTTCGCTATGCAGTTCTACCAGCTTTTTGTCTTCCAGCAAGGCTATTTCCACACCTTGCGGAGCTGCATTAATAATTAGTTCTTTGTTCATTACAGCTTACATAAATGAAACACCTTAGTGCTGTAAACACCAGTTGCCAGGAATCCGTATGGAATGCGGGGTTGTACCTGTAGGATATTTGCGGGTTAATTTGGGGCTGCAAACGTATACGGCAAAACAACCGATGGACTGAGAGGTG
>CAZTKV010000146.1:0-2830 GCA_964614285.1 uncultured Chitinophaga sp.
TTCAGATCGATATATCTTAACTGATCGAAAAGCATAGGGGTGTAATAAAGCCGGTTACTCTTTTTGTCGTAGGCCACAGCTGCTACACCGCTTCCAAAAGCAGCATTAATAGTATGCCCATAACGGGAGTCGGTAAGCGGGGCTTCCAGTTGTTTTTTTGTAGTGGCATTGTAAGCAAGGAATGATGCATCGTTACCGCTAAGCAATACCTGGCTATACTCTCCGGTTTGCAGGTTTAGTTTTCTTAAGAAACTCCAGTTAGCACCCATTTGCTGTGCATCTGTAACGGCATAGGCAAAACGATCAGCCTGCTGGCTGTTGGCAGTCATAGAGGTAAATAAAAAAGTCCCTGCAAAGAGGGATAACAGAGGTAAACTTTTTCTCATACACAAAGGTTTAAATTACTTATTAATTGAAGCAGCATTAAGTTACAACAAATCTTTTGTGAGCAAAAACAAATTTTATGAGCGGCATATTGTGCAGGATAAAAATAAACCCCTCCCGAACGAATCAAAGAGGGGTCAAGGTATAAAAACCCTGAGCATTGATTTTCAGCTCAACAACTCAGCGAACTACAGCAAATTTGATAGCTGATAGTTCTTCTCCATTTGACATTTGAATAATATATATACCGGGTTGTAACTTACCCAGGTTGTTAACCTGTATACTGTTAGCACCTTCATTCACCCTGTTTTGCTGCTGTAGAACCTGTCTTCCGGCCATGTCCACGATTCGTAATGTTACCATTGAACTGGCAGTGGCTTCGAAACGTACCGTTGCTGCATCACTACTGATAACCGGGTTTGGGTTGATGGTGATACCACTGATCGTTTTCTTCTCTTTTCGAACCATTAGCACATTACTGTATTTGTAATGACCATCAACATCTACCATCTTCAGGCGATAGTAAATAACATCTTCTGTTAGTGCCGAGATATTATCAGTATGCTGATATTCAGACCCGCTTACATTACCCAGGGCAGTTTTGTTTGCAATTTCCAGATAGCCTGCTCCTTCTTCACTTTTTCTTTCTACTACATAATGACTGAAGTTGATTTCATTTTCTGTTTCCCAATTCAGTGTGGTTACACCATTACGATACGAGGCACTGAAATTGATCAATGTTACAGGAAGCGTAGACTGGCTTGGGAAAGCATTGGAAGCAAGGTCCTGTAAACCCGTTTGGGATCTTACAAGAGAACATTGAACCGTTCCCGCAGGACCATTCACTGTATTTTGATTAATATAGTATAATCCATCATCGGTTGAAATGTATAAAGACCCCAGGATATCAAATGCAACGCCATTAACCCTTCCGGTAAACGGTGTGTTAGAGGGGGTAACAAGATCCCATCTTTTTGTAAGAGTGGTGTTGCTGCCATTCGGAAATCCAATAAAGAGTTGTGTTACACCGCTACCATCATTAGCAAGAGCATAAATATTGCCCGTACCGGCGATACACAGGTCTCCGTTTTGGAAAACAGAAACTGATCCGCCTGATAAGGTTACACTGGCGTCTTCCATCGTGATAGTAACCGGGTAAATGCCATTTGTAATAAATTTTGCAAGGTATAAAGTCGATCCATCGCCGGCAAGAATCCAGCCGGTACCGTCTGGTCCTACAGCCAGGCGTACAAATCCAAGATCACTACCACTGCCGCCATTGAAATCTACTGAACCGATACGGGTCACATTTGCTCCGGTAGAAGTAGCCGCAAATACTTCAACTACCCCATTGTTACCATTGGTATTTGGGAGCCAGTAGAAATGCCCCAGTGCGGTGGTTGGTGAAGCACTTCTTCCCAAAGCAGCTGTAGTAGTACCACCGGTTGTTGTTCCCGGAAAACTTGCCGGGAATATATTAACAGGCCCATTAATGTAAGTGCCGTTTGATACAGCAAAACCGGATATCTGCGTACCATTTGATGAAGTGGCCCAGATATTTGCAGGGACAGGGGCAGTAACATTAACAATAGTTGCAGCAGAAGTGGCACTCAGCCCATTTCCGCCTTCCTGTACAAAACAAGTGATCTGGTAAGTTCCTGCAGCAGTAAAGGTGGCTACAGTACTAGAATTATTGCTGCTTGTAGTGTTAGGGTTGTTAGTAAAAATTACTCCTGCAGGATTTGAACTCCAGGTATAGGTAAAATCACCATTGCCTCCCGGCCATGTTTGGGAATTACTGCTCCTGGTTGCTGTAAAGTTTATTGTTCCTCCTGTAGAAATGTTTTGTGTTGAGGAAGGATTCAGAGTAACTGTTTGCGCTGTTGATTCAAATACAGCGAATAAGGCTAAGGTTAGAAAAGGGATAATCCCTTTTACATAGGTAAAAGTTTTCATGCTCACGGTTTTATGTTAGAAATAAAAATCCTTGTTCAATATGGTTTTGAACGGAGATGGACTTACCAGGTCATTTACAGGATTGAAACCGGAGGCTTTAGAAAGGAGTAATGGACGGATTAAATCAACTAATGCTCAAGGGTCTTTTAGAAGGAATTGAACGTTGGATAACACAAAGGTAATATCAGCTGATGCATTATGCAAGCGAAAAGAGAAAAAGTTTTGTTAGATTAAAAAGATAGTCATAGTAGTTTTCCTATTTTGTTTTTTTCCATGATTTATATGATAGACTACCAGTGGGTTGAGTTTTCAACACATTTTTTTTTGCCTTGCAGGGCCGCAGGCTGTCAAAACATTCTTTCGGTAATTGCTGATAAAGTGTAGTGCCTTCAGTTTTCCAGTTCATCATCTCATCACTTACTTCTTTGATAATTTTTCCAGGATTTCCGACTACCAGACTGCGTGAGGGGATGATTTCTCCTTCCTTTAT
>CAZTKV010000146.1:2930-6799 GCA_964614285.1 uncultured Chitinophaga sp.
CAAGGCGGCTCCCGGTCCTATATAACATTTCTTTCCAATAATTACATTGCCTGTAACTGTTGCCTGCGGATGGACAAAAGATGATTTATGAACAACTGGTTTGTATCCTTTGAAAGAATAAAACATAGAAAAACAAATTTCAGGATTTGTTAAGATTGTTGGGAGATAAGTGATTTGTCAGTTCTGTAGCAAAGACCCTTGAACTGTGCCACTACATGAGCTTTCTGATTCTTAATTTCGATATGATACAGACCTGTTGATTTTCCATTGTGCACTTCTTTGGCTTCTGCTGTAAGTATATCGTCAACATGAACAGGTTTGATAAAATTGATAGAAGTATCTAATGCAACAGAGAGTACATTGCGGTTATTACATGCAAAAGCAAAGGCGCTGTCAGCTAACGAAAAGGCAATGCCGCCATGTACAATACCAAACCCATTGATCATTTCTTTTCTTACGGTCATTTTTATCCGGCTGTAGCCTTCTTTCACATCAAGCACTTCTATTCCCAGCCATTGGCTGAAAAGATCATGCTTCATCATATGAGAAACTACTTCGCCAGCCAGTTTATTTTTTTCAGCATCCATAAATTTCATTTATTTTCCTTTAAAAACAGGCTGTCTTTTTTCTAAAAATGCGGCAACTCCTTCCTTGTAATCATCAGTTTGTGCAGCTCTTTGCTGCAGTTTATCTTCATTCTGTAATTGCTCATACACAGTGTGAGTGGAAGACCATTGTAATTCTTTTTTTATAAGGTACAGTGCTTTGGTAGGCATTGCAGCTAGTGTGGCAGCCAGTTTTAACGACGTTTCTGCAAAATTCCCATCCTCAAAATATTTATAGATCATACCTAACCGTTCTGCTTCTTCTGCCGGCACTTTATCGCCCAGCATCATCAGCGCCATTGCTTTTTGCCAGCCAATTAACCTGGGTAAGAAGAAACTTCCGCCTGTATCAGGGACTAATCCAATTTTAGAAAATGCCTGTATGAAGGATGCTGATTTAGCAGCTACTGTAATGTCACAACAAATGGCAAGATTGGCACCAGCACCAGCTGCTACACCATTTACGGCTGCTACTACCGGTTTTTCCAATTCCCTGATCTTGGTAACAATAGGATTGTAATGCTCACTCAGTATTCTTTGCATTCCCGGTCCGTTAGGGTCCACTACTTCAGCGAGGTCTTGCCCGGCACAAAAAGCTTTTCCGGCACCTGTAATATATACACATCTTACTTCTTCGCTTTTGCATTCATCCAGTGTTGATTGAAGCAGTAAAGCCATTTCCCGGTTAAAGGCATTGAACTTATCCGGGCGGTTGAGTGTGATGAATCCAACAGAATCTTTTATTTCGAAAAGAATGGAAGGCATGAAATGATTGTTTAGGTGACGAAGATAAATTATTCTAAAAGCCTAATGGCATTTGAAATAATCAAAAGGCTCTTTGCAATCATCACACTGGTATAAGGCTTTGCAGGCGGTGCTGCCGAATTCGCTTACCCGGTGTGTATGAAAGGAATTGCAAAGCGGGCATTGAACAGCTTCATCAGGAGCAAAAAGTTTATCATTACATACTTGCTGCTTTGGATTAGGCGGGGCAATACCATATTCTTTCAGTTTTCTTTTTCCTTCCTCGCTCATCCAGTCGGTGGTCCAGGCCGGGCTGATGGAATTGATGATTTTTATCTTTTTGAAACCCAGGGTTGATAATTCCACCCGTATAGCAGCAGCGATCATATCCATCGCAGGGCATCCCGTGTAAGTAGGGGTTATGGTAACTTCCAGTTCATCATCATTCAGCTGAATGTCTCTTACTATCCCCAGGTCAATAATACTTAATACAGGCACTTCCGGATCTTTTATTTCTTCCAGGTAGGCATACAGTGCTTTCTTATCGATAGTTGAACTTTTCATGTCTTTAGTCCTCACCAGGAGACTACCATTCACTGCCGGGATAAGCTCTTTGTACGTATTGTAATTCAGTAAGTATAAAACCAAGGTGTTCTGTATGGACTCCGATTTTACCACCAGTTTGCATAAAAACATTTTCAGGAACAGGAAGGGTAGTTTCGTTGAAAACTATTTTAATATTATTCAACCAGGCTTCCTTTAATGAGACAATATCAATACTAGTTTCTGTTTCATAAGCAACAGGAATAAACAACTCCCCGGTATATCTCCACAATTCATCAATTGCTGTCAGCATCCGGCTGTGACTTTCCCCTGTACCGTCTCCTAATCTTATTATCCATTCACTGCTCCAGCGCAAATGGTATCTTACTTCCTTGAGTGATTTTTCTGCAATAGCAGCAAGCCTTTTATTAGTATGATGCTGAAGCTGCTGGTAAAGAAAAAACTGGTAGCAACTGAACAAGAACTGCCTGAGCATGGTTTGCGCCCAGTCGCCATTTGGCTGTTCAACAAGCAAGCAATTTTTAAACTCTCTTTCTGTTCTTAAATAAGCCAAAGAGTCTTCAGTTAAACCATCAGCTTTCAACTCTGCCGCATACTGGTAAAAACTCCTTGCCTGGCCTATCAGGTCCAAAGAGATATTGGTAATGGCAATATCCTGTTCTAATACGGGTCCGTGTCCGCACCATTCGGCATTCCGCTGGCCAAGGATCAAGGTATTATCGGCAAGATGAAGTGTATAATCAATCAATGTGCTCATTACATATGGTTTACTTCGTCAGGTAATTGGTAAAAAGTAGGATGACGGTATATCTTATCAACAGCTGGTTCATACAACTCACCGGCCTCTTCAGGATTGGAAGCTGTTATGTATTTGCTTTCCACCACCCAGATGCTTACACCTTCCATACGCCTGGTATAAACATCTCTTGCATTTTCTATCGCCATCTGTGCATCAGCGGCATGCAGGCTGCCGGCATGTTTATGGTCCAGTCCTTGTTTACTGCGGATGAAAACTTCCCACAGGGGCCAATCGGTCTTTGTGTCTTTTGAAACAATGTTTCCACCTGCTTTATCTTCAGGAATATCTCCGTAATAGAATTTTCTGATGAAGTTCATATAAGTTTTTTAAGCTGCTTTATCTTTTTGTCTTTCTGCTCTTTTTTTTGCATAGGCTGCTGCGGCTTCTCTTACCCATTCACCATTTTCCCATGCCTTTTTCCTGGCATCCAAACGTTGTTTGTTGCAAGGTCCGTTTCCTTTTACTACCTGCCAGAATTCATTCCAGTTAATCTCCCCAAAATCATAATGCCTTCTTTCTTCATTCCACTTCAACTTATCATCTGGCAACTTCATGCCCAATGTCTTTATCTGTTCGGCAATCATGTCTACAAAGTTTTGCCGCAGTTCATCATTAGTTTTTCTTTTGATCTTCCATTTCATGCTTTGGTCACTGTTGGTGCTTTCAGCATCTTTAGGGCCAAACATCATCAATGCCGGCCACCACCAGCGATTAATAGCATCCTGGCACATTTCTTTTTGTTCTTTTGTTCCTCTTGACAGAACCAATAACGATTCAAAGCCCTGTCTTTGATGGAAACTTTCTTCTTTGCAAATTCTTACCATAGCTCTTGCATAAGGGCCATAAGAAGTTCGTGTCAGCATCACCTGGTTCATAATGGCGGCTCCATCAACCAACCAGCCTATTGCGCCAATATCTGCCCATGTTAATGTTGGGTAATTAAAGATGGAAGAATATTTGGCTTTACCGCTATGAAGATCATTGATCATCTCTTCACGACTCATGCCCAGCGTTTCTGCAGCAGAATAGAGATAAAGGCCATGTCCTGCCTCATCCTGTACTTTGGCCAGCAGGATAGCTTTTCTTTTAAGAGAAGGGGCCCTGCTTATCCAGTTCCCTTCGGGTAACATTCCCACTATTTCACTATGGGCATGCTG
>CAZTKV010000147.1:0-1752 GCA_964614285.1 uncultured Chitinophaga sp.
TCCTTCATGGTGATAATAACACCTCCCAGATCTCCAATTTTTTTTCGGGCAGGAATATGTTGTAATGCATAAGCGCCTTTCCCGGCAATTTTGCTTTTGGCAACTTTTACCGGGTAATAGATATGATAAGCAGGGGTTACAGGTTGTTTTGACATTCTACTCATTTATCCAGTTTACTTTTTCTTCCAGTGGCAATCTTGTTGCCCCTTTCGAAGGTATTGCGATGTGACCAATATAAAAAAAGCCAAGCAGCTTATCCAATTCACCTAAGCCAAAATAAGACTTTGCCTCTTCTTTGTAAGTAATACCGCCGGTTGTCCAGTATCCACCGAGGCCATAAGCTGTAACAGATAAGTACATATTCTGTACTGCACAAGCCACTGCTTCTATATCCTCAATCTCAGGAATATTTTTGGTGGTAGTTCTTTTCATTCCTATAGCAACAATATGTGATGCCTTTAGGGGATTTTGCTGAAGTTTTGTATAAGTAAGTTCTTTAAAATTTTCCCCGGCTAACTTTTTATACAATTCACTTTGAAAAGCAGCTAGTTTTTTCAACCCTTCCCCGCTAAATACAGTAAACTGCCAGGGTTCTGTTTTGCCATGGTTTGGCGCCCAGGTTGCATTAGTAATAATTTCTTTGATAATAGTGTCATCTACTTTCTTTCCCGCCTCAAATTGATCAGGAAAAACAGAACGGCGACTGCGGGCTAATTGGTTAAAAATATCTGAGGTCATTAGTAGTATTTAGACAAAAATAAAGTGCCGGGAGTTACCCTGGCACTTTGTCTTTAATTTGAAGCAAATATTTATTACTCCGTTACTCCTTTCTCTTTTTGGTCTTTTTAATCTGGAAAACTCTTGATAAGTTAAACCCAAACCGCACTTCCCCTTTTCCAAACTGCCCGGTTGTTTCTGTAATAAATGCCCTTTCATTCATACCTGTTGAATTGGAAAAATGTAACTGAAAGACGTGGCCGCCTGTTTCAATATCTAAGCCAACTGATAAGGGGTGGTAGTAGCCGCTGTCTGGCATACCGATAATAACATGAGAATAATCCCAGGTAAAAGCAATACGCTGCGATAGCTTAAGACGGCCGCCAACCCCGATAGCATAAATATTATTAGGATCTGTTTGCAATTGCACCAGGTTCTTGTGCACCATTGTCGGTGATACTTGTAAGGTAAAGGCCTCACTGAATTTTCTGCCGATGATGGCCTGGAAATAATAAGCCAGTTTGGAAGTAAAAAAATTTTTCCTGTTTGGATCGGCCCATTCGAGGCCATCCATAGTAATGCCTGAGACCAGTGCAAATGTGACTGGTGAACTCCAGGGGCCTGTTGACTGACGAACCGGAGCATACTTAATAAATGCATCCAGCTCTTTTTTATATGTACTTCTTCCCACACCCACCATCAGGTTTTGAAGTATACCAAAATCAAATCCCATGCGCATACTGGCCTGGTCAAGACCAAAGAAGTTTTTGTACCCCTGATCGAGTTGTCCAAATCGGTGGAGTATCCTGAAGTCCATGGTACCGGGGTTTAAAAACTCTATAGAGTGACTATTAATAACCCTTGGAGATTTAAATGCATATTTTATTCTTTCCTTGGTTGGTTTTTCCTCTCCACCCACCAGTTTTAAAAGGTCTTCATCCTGGGCGGACAAATGAATGGTGAATAGTAAAAGAAACAAACCTGTTATACTGTAATGTGCTAGCTTTTTCATAATAATTAATTGGATTTTTAGCC